>CAMFNC010000119.1 GCA_945965245.1 uncultured Porphyromonas sp.
ATATGTAGCCAAAACCTCATTGAGGAGGGTAACTCCAACTATCATTTGTAAAGAGCAACTGCTATCAAAGAGCTAAAAACTCAATGATAGCGGTTGTTTTATTTTATTGCTGTCCGATAAAAGTTTTCGGTAAGAAAATCGTTGATTTATCATCAGACAGCCAAAGCTGAATCTTTTCGTTTTTCACTCCCTTGGTAAAAGTAATTATACCTTATTATAGCATGATTTGGAGGCGAAATAGCGACTTCCCTTTTGTTGGACAAAACCTCTCTTCCCAGCCTGATAAAACTCAAGGGGCTGCACCGAAACAGTTGTTTCGAAACAGCCCCTTTTTTTTTGGGGGGGGGTAGCAGCTAAGTCACAAGCCGCCAAATATGTGACGTATTTTTATTTGATGCCCAAATCGGTTTTAACCTTGGATGTCAGGTCGATGGCAGAGGAACCGGCATAAAGCAACATACCTGCCTCCAATACATAAGCACATCCTTCGGCATCGGCCACCTTTTTGATGGATGCTTGTATTTTCATTTGGATGGGCTGCAAGAGTTTCTGTTGCTCTTTCTGCAAGTCTTCCTGCATAGCTTGATAGGATTGTTGGATGCGGTTTTGGATGTCTTGCAGTTCTTGTTGCTTGCGCAGACGAATATTTTCTACCATGGTGGCTTGTTCTTTGGTGAAGGCTTCCACTTTTTTATTGTATTCATCGCGCATGCTGTTCATGTCGGCATCGTATTTTTTTGCCAATTCGTTCAACTTGTCGTTGGCAGTCTTTACATCGGGCATTACGGTCATAATATCCTGAGTGTTTACGATGGCTACTTTCTGCTGTGCCATTAAGCCGAGGGGCAATGCGAGGAGCAATGCTAAAAACAATTTTCTCTTCATTTTTTATTCTTGTGATTAGTTCTATTAAATGCTTTTGGAGAGATTATTTTTTGATACCTAACTGCTGGAGCACCGAATTACTGATGTCCATTCCGGGGTCGGCATATACGATCTTGGAGGAGCTGCGATCAAATATCAGAGCCAAACCATTGTCTTTAGCCAGCTTCTTGAGCACTTGCCAAACTTGATCTTGCACGCTCTCCATGGCATCATTGCGCTTCTTGGTCAGTTCACCTTCGGGTCCGAAGTACTTCATGCGCAGGTCATATATCTCTTTGTCTTTGGCCACGATGGCATCTTCTCGTTGCTTCTTTTGAGCAGCATTGAGTCTGGTCATGCTTTCGCGATAGGCCTTGTATAGGTTCTCGGATTGCTTCTGAAGAGCATCGATTTGGTCTTGATATTGTTTGGAAAGCTGTTCCAATTCGTTGTTCGTGCGCTGATAGGCGGGGATGTTTTTGAGTATGTATTCCATATCCACCAAAGCGTAACTCTGTGCATGAGCTCCCAGCCACATGGTGCAGAGGAGAGCTATTGTCCAAATTATTCTTTTCATAGATTTATCGTTTTTTTAGTTCTACTTACTATTATAGATATATAACAACTATCAGGGTTTATCGGATGGGTCACAAATCGCGCCCTAACACAAAGTGAATGTTGCTGCCGCCACGTGATGTGTTGGGGCTGGGACGGTCAAAACCGTATGCCCAGTCTATACCCACCAGACCAACCATGGGCAGGGTGATGCGTGCGCCCACCCCGGCAGAACGGCGGAGGTCGAAGGGGTTGTAATCCTTGATGTTACGCCAGGCATTGCCTGCCTCTACGAATGCAATGGCCCAGATGTTGGTCTGTCCTTGGAATAGAATAGGATAGCGCAGCTCCATGGCTATTTTCATATAAGAATAGGCATAGTCGCCGTTGTAACCGGCAATGGAGCCATTTTTATAACCACGCAGACCGATGGTTTCATTCATGTAGTTGCCCATACCAGCGGCCATCATATCGCCCCCCATGTAATAGGTACCGAAAGGCGAACGCTTGAATTTATTATAGCTGGTAATGATACCGCCTTCCATTCTGGCCATCAGTACCGGAGTTTTGGTCACCGTGGTCGGGTTGGCCAGAGGCACGAATACTTTGCCTGAATATTTGAATTTGGCATATTCAATCAAGCTGTATCGGTCGCGATCTGTCATGCCGGGATTGCTGTAGTCTTTTTTGTCGAAAAGGGAATATGGGAATGTGGCTGCAACTGAAAGCATAAATTCCGAACCGCGACGAGTGTACATGGGGTCGTCCATAGAGTTACGACTGATACGCAATTCTACATTCAGGTCGTTGGCAGAGCCATCGTGGAAGTTGCCGAAAGTATTGTGAGTCCAGTTACGCAGGATATAGCGTGTGTAGTTGAGCGAGGCATAGAATTGGAACCAATTGTCCGGCCAGTTCAGACGACGTCCGTAACCAATAGAACCTCCGATGATGGAGAGAGATTTGTCAGGGTCAAACGAACTCTCATATAATCCGGCACTCTGATAGGGGTTATAGTAAGGGTTCATTCCCATTCCGCCCATACCATATCCACCCATTCCGTAACCACCATAATAGGGGTTGTAGTAAGGATTGGAATAGAGGTCGCTGAGCGTCTTTTGGTAATAGCGATTGTCAATATCAGACATGTGTGAGAGGAATGCACTCACGCTGAAATAGTTTGGTCGTTTCCCGCCGAACCAAGGGTCTGAGAAAGAAAAACTCAACTGGCTGTAATATTTACCATTGGTCTGACCACTGATGGAGAGCGTTTGACCATCCCCTTGCGGAATGATGCCTTTGTACATAGATGGACGGAAGAGATTGCGGATGGAAAAGTTGGTAAACTTAACCCCTACGCGACCTACCAGACCGGTCTGACTCCATCCCACGGATAGCTCTAATTGGTCGCTACTCTTGGGGGCGAGATTGTATTCGATATCCACAGTTCCATTGTCGGGATTTGGCATCGGGTTAGGACGTGTTTTCTCTCCATCGAAATGACCCAATTGGTTAATAAGACGAAGTGAATTCATCAAATCTTCCTTACTGAAAAGCATGCCGGGCTTGGTAATCAGTTCGCGGCGAATGACATCATCGTAAACGATATTATTGCCTTGGATGATAATCTTATTGATAGTAGCCTGCTTCCCTTCGTTGATGCGAACTTCCAGTGACACGGAGTCCTGCTGTACATTGGTTTCTACCGGATCAAGTGAAGTGAAAATATAACCATTGTTGTAATACAAGTTGCCCACAGCATCATCGTCCATATTCAGACGGTCATTGAGCTTTTTCTGGTTATATACATCACCTGATTTGATACCGAGAATCTTTTGCAGTAATTCGCCATTGTATCGCGTATTTCCCACAAATCGGATGTCTTTGATATGGTATTGGGCTCCTTCGGCAATATCCAAATAGATATTGATGTGATTCAGTTTTTGGGAGGGTGCAATGCTGTCATGAATGATTTCAGCATCACGATAGCCATATTCTTGATATTTCTTGATAATGTTTTCGAGATCTTCCCGATAGTCTTTGTCCACCATTTTACTGGAACTGAAAAGTTCTTTGATGCTGGAGAGCCATCGGCCACGTGTGAGCGAGAATACTTCGTTGGTTTTCTTCATGGCTTCGCGTAATTGCATATCCGAAAGAGCCTTATTGCCACGGAAGAAAATATTGTCGATTTTGGTTTTGTTGCTTTTTTCGATGTGAATATTCAAATCCACATATCCCTCCGCTCCCGATGCCGACGGAGATTCCTTGATTTTGAGGGTCATGTTGCGGTATCCCTTCTCATCGTAGTATTTCTTAATCAGTTGCTCGGTTTTATCGGCAATATTGGGTGAAAATTGCATGCCTTTGGTCAATCCCACGCGATTTTCGATATCAGTGCGCTGAGATTTGGAAATACCGGTATAGGTGATTTTTTCGATTCGAGGACGTTGGGTTAACTGAATTTCCAGCCAAACTTTGTCCTCTTGGTAGGCCAATATCAACACTTTGGCATTGGAGAAGAAGCCCTGCTTCATGTACTGATTGACCGCATTGGTCAGTGCATTACCCGGCACTTCGATGACATCGTCTATCTCTATACCGGACAGGCTTTTGAGGATATAGTTGTCGAAGTTTTTGGCTCCGGTAATGGAGATACCTGCCACGGTTTTGATTTCCGGCTTGGTATAGTCGGGAGTGGGGGCGTATGTGATTTTACCTTTTGCCGGGTCAAGGGTAATACTGTCGGCAGCCAATACGGCTTGGGCATGAATTACGGCACTATCGACCGGATTTTGTGCTGTCACTCGATTAATAGATATGAGTGACACTGCTGTCATTACAAGGGTTAGAAGTCTTCTTCTATACATCATATATCTATTCCGTTTGTCTCGGAGTTTTGTTTTTATTGTTAGGCGGGCGATTGCTCCTCTGCAATCTGTTGGCTGGTTTTGCCAAATCTGCGTTCGCGGTGATTATATTCTTCGATGGCTCGTTTGAATTCCTGATCATCAAAGTCCGGCCAATAAATATCTGTAAAATAGAGTTCCGTATAGCAAATTTGCCAGAGAAGGAAGTTGCTGATACGCTGCTCGCCACCAGTGCGGATTAGTAAATCCGGTTCGGGTAGTGTGGCTGTGTAGAGATGCTTTTGGATGGTGGATTCATTAATCTCTTCCGGTTTCAGAGAACCTTGTGCCACTTCTTGGGCAATACATTGATTGACGTAAGTCAATTCTTGCCGTGCACTATAATTCAAGGCTATCACCATGGTGATTTTGTCATTGTGCGCGGTGGCCTCTTTTAGGTGGATTATGTTTTGCTGGATGGGCTCTGCCAGTCGGCTCATGTCTCCGATGGTTTCAAAGCGAACCCCATCTTTTACCAAACTATCCAATTCTTTAATCAGGTAAAAGTCCAAAAGTTGCATTAGTGCATCCACTTCTTCGGTAGGACGATTCCAGTTTTCCGTGCTGAAAGTATAGAAAGTAACCACTTTTACGCCCCATGCCGATGCGGCTTTGATGGTTCGGCGCAGAGCTTCCACTCCTGCCAGATGCCCTTCGTAGCGAGGCTTGTTTCGGCTTGTTGCCCATCTGCCATTGCCATCCATAATGATGGCTATATGTGCGGGTATTTTCATTGACTGCGTCATTCGAATGTTTGGGTGAGGTTAGCGTCGTGATGACTTTAGCGTTGCTCTCCAGAGGTCGGTCTCAAAGACGCCGGTAATGGTATTGAAGCCGCCCATCATATAAATCACATCATTTCCGGAGGTAAAGCTATAAGCTTGAAGTCCGTTTACCCTTTGTCCGAAAGCTTTATTGCTTGGCAACAGTACCTCTACTTTGCCATGTGACCAAATTTGACCTTTGTTGGCGGAATAATCCACTTGGGTATAACCGGTTTTAGAAGAAGTGAAGTAATACAGTAATTTGTCTTTAAGCACCAAAGAACCTTTGTTTTCTGAAGGAGTGATGCCGGTTTCGATCTGATGCAACCAGTCGAACCCGTTGGTGGTGTACCAAACCGACTCGGAAGGCTTGCCCATGGCTACGCCTCCCACCAGACGGATGGACTGTGTATTGTATGCAGTGATGTTCAAAACGGAGTATTTTGAGGTGGGGAATGTGGAAGGTGCTACACTATGACGCTCTAATTTGCCCCCCTTGATGGTGGCAAAAGTGTATTGGGATTTGGGGTCTGGAGCCACGGCTAATTCTTCCGGCGTGGCGTTTACCAAGACCACCCATGTTTTGTCGATATCGTTCTTGTTGGGTTTGAATACTCCCATCAAAGCGATTATCTGCGTCTTTCCTTCTGTAATATTCATGGCTTTCCATGTGATGCCATCGGTGGATTGAAACAATGAGCCTGCGGTGTTGGATGCATACCAAGTATCCTCGGTATAGGTTACAAAATTCATGCCGCCTGTAAATCCTTGCAAACTTTTCGCTTGCCATGTGGTCGGAGTGGCCAGCGATGCTTCCGAAACGGTATACAGCTTAGTGGTAGTACCTTGAGTTTGGAAATAATAGCCAATGCCGTTTTGCGTAACCATGGTAGCATAATCGGTGTTTTTTATCGGCAGTCCGGCGTTCAATGGTCTTTCCCAAATGAGTGTTTGCGGGTCGAAAGCTTGTCGGTTGATGGTCAAGAGATATTCCTTTTGATAAAGATTTTTATCCTTGGTGGAGTGGATACGCAAGCGGAATTTATTATTATCGGCACCCAACCAAATCGAGTCTTTCCCTTCGTTCTTCAAGGTTTTGAACGTTGTGCCATTTTCCCCTTCAGCTATTTCGGCGGTATGACCTTCGTCAAACATTAAACGGATGGCCACGGAGTCCACCTTTAAATAGTAGTCCAAAGCAATGGCATTGTAAACTACACCCCGTTCGTGGTCAATGGAAAAGAATGTATTGGTCAACTCCGGATGATTCTTGTGATTGTTCTTTAGTTCTAGCAATTGGACATTTTGCAGCTCAACCGGGTCGTATGGTGACTTGCTGTTGCAACTTGTGGCTCCTATCCATAAAGCTATCAGAGCCAATACGGAACTTGTTATATAGCGATAATATCTTGTCATATCTTTTTCAAGATGTGTATATTAAAAAATTGCGTGTTTATATATCTACACATATAGTTGGCAAATTTAGCAAGAAATATCAGACTTACTGCAAATTTGTTTTACACTATCTCTGCACATACCACGTTAGCGGGGGGGATAATAGTGGCGTGAGAAGACCGTTACCATAAATACGTTTTGTGAGGTCGAATTATTGTATGAGTGTCAATGCCGGAGCTATTACGATTTCTCTTTTTGTTTTCTCGTCGTTTTCTTCCTTTTCGAGTTGAATAGGCTTTTGAGTGCTTTTTTTATACCGGATAGTGCCATTGTCATCAGTAATGGACGAATGGCGTCGTAGATACCGCTACCGGCTTTCACTTCGGTAGACGTAAGCAGTTGTTTTGTCGGCTTGGATATAGTTTCTCTGTGATGTTTTCCGTAAAGTTTTTCACCAATAAGCTCGGTTGCTGTTGAAACGATGGGTTGTAATGGTTTTCGCAGCGGATGTTTATTGCTCCATAATCCTATGATCCT
>CAMFNC010000120.1 GCA_945965245.1 uncultured Porphyromonas sp.
TCGCATAGACCTCTTTACTATTAATGGTAAACCGCTTCCCTGGAATAGGATTATTTTCTATGTATCGGTCTATCCCTAAGATTTCAAATTGCTCCGGACAATACTTGTCTAAAAAAGAGATAGGGACACCCATCGCACCTGGGTAGTCAGAGGGAATGGCATCGGTGAACGGTACTTCGATAGCATCATAGTTATCGTATCTGTCGTAAGCCTCTTTCCCTTTCATTTTCTTATTGTAGCGCAGGTTGTCTTCCATTGTCATGAGTGCCAAAGGTTGATGGCGACGACCATGCTCAAGGTTGGAATACCAGCAACATCCGGGAACACGATTTACAGGTTTACCATTGCGTTCGCGTTCAAACTTATAAGTTTCTGCGTATTTAAATCCTTGGGGAACATTAAAATACATTCCTGTATTAAAGTTAGTTACTCCTAACCAAATCTTGTTCTCTTTAATCAGTGGAAACACCTCCTTGTAAGTAATGGCATTCATATTACCAATAATGGCAAACTGCTTTCCGCCTTCCATAATCCAAGCGAGAAACTCACGGAAGAGAGAGAAGGGTGGATTGGTGATGATGATATCGGCTTCGTTTCTCAGAGCCGTTACCTCGGGACTGCGGAAGTCGCCCGTTCCCTCAAGATATCCCCACTCAAGGTCGTCTATGTCTATTTTCCCATTATGGTTGGTATCGTGTGTGATCGTGAAAATTTTGCCGCAAACAGCTGTCTTCTCGGCATTGAAGCGAGGGTCTTCGGTCTCAAAAAGAGTAGGTTGCCAGTCCGTTTTGTAATTCTTGCTCTCTTGGGCAAAGCTGGTGCTGATTAGTTTCTTCAAACCGAGTTCTTCAAACTTAGCCACAAAAAAGCGCGTAAAATTACTCCATTCCGGGTCATCACAAGGCAGGAGGATGGTCTTAGCGCGGAATACGTTCGGATTATACTCTAGGTAAGCATTCATCTCCATCTCAATGTCGTGATACTGGGTATAAAACTCGTCATTCTTGGCAGCTTTTGCCTCTTTGAGATTTTTGTTTGCCATTGTATTGATGTTATGAGGTTTATTCTGATTTTATAAATAAGTGTTTATTAGGTTTGCAGATACTGAGGATAAATGCAACACTAATTTAAGAAGAATTCTAACAGAGTGTGTGGTGTACTGAAAAAGCCTGAAAAATTTTATACATAAATTGATTTCATTTTATGCATAAAACGCGCGCAATTTATGCTCAAATTAAATTCATTTTATATATAAAAATTAGCCTCTGTCACACAATGGGTTATGAGGAGCTTGCGTGCGTAGGCCAAAATCCCCTTTTTTGGGGGGGCGTTGTGCGTACTGGCGCACAGCGGGGTGATGAAGTCTTCGAATAGGTATTCCCCACGCTTGCGCGTCCTGTTAGGTCGAACTCTCGTTCTCGTTATGGCAAGCGGATGGGCTGTTTGCTCCAAAGCGAGAAACGCTTAACTTTGTGGTTATGGTTTCGGAGCGTTATGCCAAAGGTGGCACCATGCCCCCGAAGCATCTGTCACAGATATGATAAAAAAAAGAGTTTCTCTCAGGAACTACCTATATGCGCTCATGCTTCTGCTCTATATGCCGTTGCATGCTCAAGTAGCACATAATGATCATGACCATGACCATCATGACGTGGGGGGTGAATACGAAGGTACGCCGGACGAACTGCTGCTGGTGCGTGGCGATAAGACCAAGGGCTATACATTGCTGCCCAATATTGTCATGCCGATGCGCACCATTATTGCAGATACACTGACCACTTATTTCTATCGTCGCCAGGCAGTGGAGGGACGCGCCTTGGCAGTGATGCAGACCGGCAATCTGATCTCGCCGTGGCAATCCATGCTCTATTTCGACCGTCCGTTGGAGGCCGAGCCTTTTGCTTATAAGAATGTTCTTTCCGGTTTCATTCCGCGTCATTCCCTTTCGCTTTTCTACAATACGCGAACGCCTATGACGCTCATCACGTATCACCGCAATTCCAGCCAACAGGAACGCGAGGAAACATTCAATGGTACTTTTGCCGCCAATTTCGGCAAGAAATTCAACGTCGGTGCAGACTGGAATTATACACAGGCTCTGGGGCATTACAATTCGCAGGCATCGCAGTTGGCGGCATACCGTGTCTTTACCAATTATCGCTCCGACCGCTACGAGTTATTTGCACACTTGGGCAATGCTCATGTGTTTATCACCGAAAACGGTGGGGTGACGGACGATGAGTATATATATGACCCACAGAAGTTTACCAACGGCCGCAAGCAAATCAAATCTACGGAAATACCGGTGCGCTTCCCCAATCAGATGCTGTGGAATAAGGTCAGCTCCGGATATGCCATGCTGGCGCATCGCTATAACTTTGGCTACCACAAGCTGGCAGAGGTGGACACGGCACGCATCAATCCGCGCACGGGGTGGTATCGTGGCACTTATCCAGAAGACCCGGAAATCAAACCGGACTCGCTGACCTTCGTGCCGGTGGCAAGCGTCTCCCACACGGTGACTTACAACCGGGATTTCCATCGTCTGATTTCGAAAACCGCCGGTGGATGGGCAGAGGCATACCCGGATTACGTTATCAGCCGCAAAGACGAGCAGGGCAATG
Source organism: uncultured Porphyromonas sp. (assembly GCA_945965245.1). Taxonomy (GTDB): domain Bacteria; phylum Bacteroidota; class Bacteroidia; order Bacteroidales; family Porphyromonadaceae; genus Porphyromonas. Next base: position 2,625 of record CAMFNC010000120.1, read on the forward strand.
TGGTGGTGATGCCCAATGATACGTCTGCCATGATCTCACTGACCAATACTGTGGCACTCTCGCTGCGTGAAGGCTTCAAGAGCTGGGTCAAGTTCGGGCTTTCGGCTTACCTGCGTCTGGAAAATCGCTCCATCTCCATTACCGACACCATACCTGGACAACTTTTCTATGACCGCATCCGGGAACACGACCTCTATGCCGGGGGCAGCATAGACCGCACTTCGGGGCAGGGGCTGAACTTTATGGCTGATGGCGAACTGGCGGTATTGGGTGCCAACATCGGTAACTTTCGGGTCAATGGATGGATGCAGACCCGATTCCGACTGCTCAAACAGGATATCAGACTGACAGCCGAAGGGCATTTGCTGAACGTAAGACCCGGATACTTTACGCGTCACCACCACGGCACATTCCACTGGTGGAATGAAGATTTCACCTTCGAACGTAAATTACACCTCTCGGCTCGTTTCTCGTGGGATAATCTGGGCACCTTTGCCGAAGTGAAATCCGGCACACTCCAAAACTATATTTATTATGATGCTAAAGGTAAGCCTGCGCAGCATGGCGGAGTGGTGGAGGTGCTGGAGGGACGTGTGGGACATCAGTTTCACTGGAACTTCCTGAATTGGGAATTGCAGGGAGCTTATCAGGCTTCGTCTAATCAAGTAGTGCTGCCACTGCCCAAACTTACGGCATATGCCAACGTTTTCAGCGACTTCTACATAGCCCACGTATTGCGTTTGCAGCCGGGGGTCGAAGCCTATTATTTTTCGGCTTTCCACGCTCCTTATTATGAACCGGCTGTGATGCAGTTCATTACACAGGAAGAAAAAACCATTGGTGGCAAAAGCCCGTTGATGAACGCCTATGTCAATATGCACATCAAGCAAATTCGTGCTTTTTTCAAGATGTATAATATCGGTGAACTTTTCTTCAAGCCCGACCGTTTTGCGGCTTTGCACTATCCGGTGCCTCCGATGCACTTTCGCTTGGGTATCTCTGTGGACTTCAATAAATAATCATGGCTAAGGTTGGCAAACATCTTTATCTCCTCGTTGGCTTTCTGCTTTTAGTCTCAGGGGCTATGATTGCCCTGCGCCGCATGGCTCGCTCCGGCGAACAGCGTGTGCCTGCGGATATACAGCGCGACTGGCAGCAAATCCGCCAAGAAGGCATTTTGCGTATCCTGATGCCTTATCAGCCACAAGCAGACAGGAATCAGATGACCGATACGATGTCTTCGGAATACTATCGTATGGCGGATTGGATTAAGAAACGCAGCGGATTGAAAACGGAAATACTGATTGGCAATAAATGGGGCAAGGCCTCACAATTGCTCTGCGAAGGACGCATAGATCTGGCACTGCTGCCCCATGAACAAACTGCCGTAACCGATACGGTTCATTTCGCTTTTATCCCCACGCAGGAGAGCGGACGGATATATCTGGTGCAACGCCGTGCCGATAGCGCACAACTTATTCGCGAGCAATTCCAACTGGTAGGCGATACAGTGGTGATACCGCAAAATAAGACGTGGCAATTGCTCTTAGAGCACCTCGCGGAAGAGATTGGCGGTTATATTACCGTGAAAACCGATGCCCGATACGAGTCGGAGCAATTGGCCATTCTGGTGCAGAAAGGTCTGATTAGCCACACGGTGTGCACCGAAGGGCAGCGCAAGTATTTCGAGTCCGCCATGCCCGAATTGGACTGTTCGCTGCCTTTGAGCTACGACCTTACGTTCGGTTGGGCAGTGCGCAAAACGTCTGTCGAATTGCAGGATAGCCTGCGCCTTTGGCTGTCACATTGACAAGCAAACCCAAGGAATCGTATTGAAACAATAGTTTCGGTGCACCCCTTGTGATGATTAACGTGGGTTAAATGTCTCTTCGGAGGGGCATCCGGCACAGCCCGGCAGGGTGGTATCGGGGCGACGATGAGGTTGCTTGTGCTTGCGCCACATACCGCTTCCCTCTTATTTGTCCTTCGAGTTTCATGTGCCACCTCCTCGGGGAGGAGGATTTTGCAGACGCCCCCAACTTTATGCTTGTGTGTTTAGGTCGTTGTGATTAAGAAAGAAAGGCAACTTATTTGGTGCGTTCGAGTTCGCGCAGCGAGTCGAGTCTCTTGCGCTCCATAAATTCGTAGATACCTTCGAGGTGCTCCACCACCCGTCCGCCACCGAATTCATACACTTTGGTTACCAAACCGTCGAGAAAATCACGGTCGTGCGATACCACGATGAGAGTGCCGTCGAAATGCTGAAGAGCGGTTTTGAGTACATCCTTGGT
>CAMFNC010000121.1 GCA_945965245.1 uncultured Porphyromonas sp.
AGAATGCCGATGCAGCCGACAAGAGCTACACGTATCATATGGTAGTAAAAACCATGATGCTTGGGAGGATTACCCACCCTCTCTTTGAAGTATGGGAAAAATCGATAGATGGAAGTGGACATGCCCAGCATCCCGATGGCGGAAAGCAGATTGGCGGTTTCCAAAAGGACTCGTGTCAGACCGATTTCCTCCGGTGTGAGGAAAGCGGTGAGGATAAAAAAAGTGGTGAGGAAGCCGATGAAAGCTCCCGAATAAGAAATAATGGTAGCGATAATGCTTTGCTTGGCAATAACTCCCATAGATTGAATGGATTAGCCGATGGGAGGTGTGGCTTTGGCCATCATCATGAGGTCTGCCATTACCAACCAAGTCATGGCCTCCACCACGCTCACGGCGCGAGGCACCACGCAGGGGTCATGTCTGCCGATGGCTTCCAAAGTGACAGGATTGCCGTTAAGATTTACGGAGGCTTGCGGCATCGAAATGGTGGAGGTGGGTTTGAATGCCACTCTGAAGCGGAGGTCTTCCCCGGTAGAGATACCACCCAGCACGCCACCCATAAAGGGGGCATGATTTATATAGCCTTTTTCGATGTATCCATTTGTCTGCGAACCTTTTTGTCTGCAAATGTCGAATCCATCTCCTATCTCAAAACCTTTGGCGGCAGGAATACTCATCATGGCTTCGGCTAATCGGGCGGACAATTTGTCATAAACCGGTTCACCCAATCCTGCTGGCAAACCTTTAACCGAACAAGACACGATACCTCCAATGCTGTCGCCCTCTTTCTTGACTTTTTCAATTTCTGTGCACATGGCTTCTGAAGCTTTGATGTCGGGGCAGCGAACGGGGGAGCGAAGGATGGCTTCTGTTTCTGTCGGAAGGATGGTGGAGGTAATGTGTCCGATTTGGGAAGTGTAAGAGAGTACTTGGATGCTTTTCGGGAGCATTTGTCGAGCTATGGCTCCGGCTACTACTCGTACTGCGGTTTCGCGGGCAGAAGCGCGCCCTCCTCCGGGTTGGGGCTTTACGCCGTATTTTAGAAAATAGCACAAATCGGCATGACCGGGTCGGAATGTGCTATTGAGAACATCATAGTCTTCGGAACGCACATCCCGGTTTCGGATGATAAAGGCAATGGGGGCACCGGTGGTTCGATGGTCGCCATCTATGCCGGATAGCCATTCCGGTTCGTCGGATTCGTTGCGAGGCGATGAATAGGACGATTGTCCCGGCCTACGCTGTGCCAAGGCGTGTCGTATGGCGTCGAAGTTCAAGACAATGCCGGCAGGGCATCCGTCTATTACCCCACCGATGGCGTGACCATGCGATTCTCCAAATGTGGTTAATCTGAAAAGTTTTCCGAAAGTATTCATAGAGAAAAAGACAGACCGCTCAAAAAAAAATGTTGAGTGATCTGCCTGATAAGAAGTCTACCAACATTTGGGATGATAAGACTGTTTGTTTGGTGTCTGTTTGTACGTTTTGGGAAAAGAAATTTCGATTAATGGCATCCACCGCAGCATCCACCACAACCCTCTTTGCTATCGCTGTGGTCACAGCCACAACCGCACGAGCTACTTTGGGTAAACTCTTGTATTTCTTCAGCCGTGGCTTCGTGTACGTCCAGCACCTCGCCAATGAAATGCAATGCTTCACCGGCCAGGGGATGGTTGAAGTCCATTACCACCGCATCTTCTTTGATTTCTAAAACAGAGCCGTGCACCACTTCGCCTTCGGCTGTACGCATGGGTACGGTGTTGCCTTCGCTAATCACTTCCGAATCGAATTCTCCGGCTTCATTCTTGAAAATATCTTTGAGTAGTTCGATTACAGCTTCTTCATTTCTTTCACCGTAAGCATCTGCTACCGGCAATACGAAATCGAATTTATCGCCGGCAGTCAGTCCGAACAAATTCTTCTCGAATGCGGGCAACATCATGCCCATACCTTGGATATACTTGAGAGGCATTTCTTTGGGTGCACGTTCCATCAGTTCATTTTCTTCGCCCACGAAAAGATCATAGGTGCAAGCCACAAATTTGTTAGGGGAAATTGTCATAAAATAGTTTAATTAAATAAGTTGTGGATAAAGGTACGAAATTAAGTCGATACACTGCATGAGACGAAAGACTTGCATATAAATCATACTATTTAATATTGGGAGAATCATACTCAATAAAAAAGGTTATGTCCGCATGCGGGCATAACCTATATATTGATAAAATTAGAAGAAAGAATCAGTGGTTATTGTAGTGCTTTCTTTTTTGCAAACATTGTTTGGCAAATTTTCTATTCGTGGACTCCAATTGGATGAGTTTTTCCATCGGGAGAATATTTTTACAGCGATTGAAATACTCTTTTTCCAGCTCGGCCTCCTTTATCTTATTATTGGCTATTTCTTCAAAGTGCTTGTTCATTTCCTCTTTGGTTATGGTAGGGTCATTCTGACGAATGCGGCGATGCATTTTGGCCGATGACTTCCAAATATCAAACCTTTTGGTATCCAATTCTTCCAGAATGGACATCAAGTTGTTGGCTTCCGCTTCGGTCAGCTGGAGTTCTTTGATGAAGAATTCCTTTTTTTGCTTGAGGATTTCTGTGCGAATGTTTTGTGAGTTTTGTTCGCCGATGCCATTTCTTTTGGAATGCATGTCGGTGGGGTATAGTAACGATGCTCCCATCAGTAGAAGCAGTGAGTATAAAATCTGTTTCATTGAACTGAGTATAGGTGGTTGGTAGTTTATAAGTCGCTTAGTAGTAAATCTTCATTGACCAAATCCATACAATGGTCATAGAAATATTCCATATAAAGAGAGTCTGTTGTCTTTTCGTTTTGGGGCTGGAGTAGAGCCGTTTGAGAGGTCTGATACTGATGGACGTTGGTTTGCCAGCGTAATACCTTAAAGAAACCAACCATCAATAAGAATGCCGCGGCCATATATATAATGGGTTTGAGTTTCACCCATAAGGGAATGTGCTCGCTTTTCCGCTTTGCTTCAGCTGTCTCTTCGGGTATGGCTTGCATGATCCGGTCGGCCAGGTTATCGAAATAACCTTCGGGTACGGTGTAGTGCCGCTTGCTTTCTTCCGGGGTCTGAATGGGTGAATGGCTATCTGACTTGTTCATATCTGTAATGGCTTGTAAAGAGAAACCCTACTGTAACTAAGAGGTGAATAATGTGCAAAAGTTTAATCATGAGCCGATACAAATGCTTCAATCTTTTTTACCGCATGGTGATAAGAAGCCTTGAGTGCGCCTTCCGATGTGCCGGTGATGGCTGCAATCTGCTCGTAGGGGATTTCGTCATAATAACGCATTTGGAATACTAATCGTTGCTTCTCCGGAAGACTGTTAATGGCCTGCTGGAATACTTTCTCGGCTTCATCTCCATCGAAATAGGCATCCGATTCCAATTGATCCATGATATAATCGTGATCGCTATCCGGTGAAATGGTAGACTCGTTTTCCTTTTTTTGTTTTTCGAGGAAGTTCAATGCCTCGTACAGCGCAATTCGGTAAAGCCAAGTGGATATTTTGGCCTCACCTCTGAAACCGCTTAATGCCGTCCATGCTTTTAGGAAAGTTTGCTGCACAAGGTCATTGGCATCTTCGTGGTTGTAAACCATGCGTCGCATCTGCCAATAAATTCGCTCACTGTGCAACTTAACCACCAAAGCAAAACCCTGTCGGGCTGTTTTGGGGTCGGCCAGCATCGTTTGGAGCTGCTTTTCGCTGATTTGGTCTGCCGGTATCGTTATGTTTTCTTTCATTTGCACATGAGGGTTGTGTTTGTGCTACTGCTGACGGATAATTTTCCCCGCACTATCAGCTGTTAACACCACTTCTTTGCCGGCAGATACTTCTTCATTCAAAATCATATCGGTAAGTCTGTCTTCTACTTCACGTTGGAGGGCACGTTTCAGCGGACGTGCTCCGAATTGCACATCGAAACCGGCCGTGGCAATGGCATTTTTGGCCTCTTCCGTGATGCTGAGTTTGTAACCGGCTTTTGAGATACGTGCCAGAATCGGTTTTAGCTCTACGTCTACAATACGTCTGATATCGGCTTTTCCCAAGTTTTGGAATAGGATAATATCATCCAGACGGTTTAGGAACTCGGGGCTGAAAGTCTTGTTCAGTGCTTTCTTGATAATGCGCTCGCTGTACTCTTTGCCGGTATCAGTTTGTGCCATATCGCGATAGCCGATACCCGAACCGAAGTCTTTAAGCTGACGGGTTCCCACATTGCTGGTAATGATGATTACCGTATTTCTGAAATTCACCCGTCGGCCTTCGCTATCTGTCAGATACCCTTCATCCAATACTTGCAGCAGTAGGTTATAAACGTCCTGATGCGCTTTTTCGATTTCATCCAAAAGCACTACGCTGTAAGGTTTTCGTCTTACTTGTTCAGTCAGTTGTCCGCCCTCTTCATAGCCCACATAGCCCGGAGGCGCTCCCACCAAACGCGATACGGCGAATTTCTCCATATATTCGCTCATATCCACGCGTATCAGGGCTTCTTCATTGCCAAAGAGAAATTCGCTGAGTTTTTTTGCCAGATAGGTTTTTCCCACACCGGTGGAACCCAAAAACATAAAAGCTCCGATGGGGCGTTTCTCGTTGCGCAAGCCCAAACGACTCCGGCGAATAGCTTTGCAAATTCTTTCCACGGCATCGTCTTGTCCGATAATGCTTTCTTTGAGTAATTGAGGCATCTGGCGCAGGCGTGAATGTTCGGCTTCGGCAATCCGCTCGGTGGGCACACCGGTCATCAGAGCCACAATGCGTGCTACATCTTCTGCATCCACCGTTTCACGATGCAGGTTCAGCGTATTTTTCCACGCTTCACGGGCATCGGTAATGGCTTGCTCGATGTGACGTTCCTTGTCACGGAATGAAGCAGCCAATTCATAGTTCTGTGCTCGAACGGCTTGTATTTTGCGCTCTTGTATCTCTTTGAGTTCCTGCTCCTGCTTCTCTATTTCGGGTGGCACACCCACGTGGCGGACGTGTACTCCTGAGCCGGCTTCGTCCAGAGCATCAATGGCTTTGTCCGGAAAGTGCCGGTTCGATACGTATCTTTCGGTCAGTTCCACCGCAGCTTTTACGGCATCGTCCGTATAAGAAACGCAGTGATATTCCTCGTATTTCGGTTTGATATTCTTCAGTATCTCCAATGTTTCTTCGGCTGTATTGGGTTCTACCAAAACCTTTTGAAAACGCCGCTCCAATGCGCCATCTTTTTCGATGCTTTTGCGGTATTCATCCAGCGTGGTGGCCCCGATGCATTGTACTTCGCCACGTGCCAAAGCCGGTTTGAGCATATTAGCTGTATCCATGGAGCCAGCGGCAGCTCCTGCGCCCACAATGGTGTGCAACTCATCCACAAAGAGGATGATGTTGGGATTTCGTTTCAGTTCGTCAATTACATTTTTCAGCCGCTCTTCAAATTGTCCGCGATATTTGGTGCCTGCCACCAATAGCCCCAAATCGAGGCTTACAATGCGTTTGTCGAATAGAGCACGGTTTACCTTGCGGTCTTGTATGCGCTGTGCTAAACCTTCCACGATGGCACTTTTGCCCACACCGGGTTCGCCGATTAATACAGGATTATTCTTTTTGCGTCGTCCAAGGATTTGGATAACGCGTTCTATTTCTCGTTCACGGCCGATAACTGGGTCTAATTTGCCTTCCCTGGCTTGCCGAGTGATATCCACTCCGAACCGATCCAGCTCCGGAGTATTGCTTTCTGTATTTTTTTGCTCGGTGGCAGTGGTGGCATGTGCAGCACCTTCAGGTGAACTGGGTGCATTGCTTTCCGGTGCTGAATGGGGCGAGTCCGATTCGCCCTCTTCGGCATCATCGTAGTCGTTTTCCTGATACCCGAGCCGCAAGGGTAGGGTGTCAGTCGTATTGTGGTATATCTGCTGTTCGGCAGCAGGATGTGTCTGAAATGAAATTTTCATTGCTTCTTTATTGGGTTTGGAGTGCTATCTATCGAGGTCGTCTGATGAGTAAACACTCGTTCACACCTCTAAGTTGCACTTTATTCTTGTAACTATCAAATATCATGCCATTCTTAATTTTTGGATAGCACTGAAATTTTATGCATAAAAAAAAGTCCTCCCTCCCCAATAAAAAAATCCCGACTCGGAATATACCGAGTCAGGATTTGATTATTGGTGGTATCAGGACTTGACCTGATGGTTATTAGAACATATACTTCACACCCACCTGAGCACGCCAGCGAGAGCTGTAGTCGGCGATACCGTAAAGCATACCGTTGGCAGGCTGAGAGAATTGGAACTTGCCGTTACCCTTGTAAGACAAGTTGTTGTAGCTATAGGTAATAGCATCATACAACCCCCATGCACGATTGAAGAGGTTGCCAATGTTCATCAAATCAGCATTGATTTGGAAGGTGTGACGTTGGCCACCGATGTTCAGATAGAAGTCTTGTGCTATGTGCAGGTCGAAGTGGTGGTGGAATTTACCTTGCAAGGCGTTACGTTCTGCATAGCCACCACGGTGAGTGTTCAGATAAGAGTCACCTTCGATAAAACTATTGAAGTTGCTGCGCTGTTCGTCTGCCGTCACTTCGCGACCGGCTTTTTTGTCAAAGAACGGATTGAATACCATGGCATTCAGTTCAGACTTGGTGGGAATCCAAATCAGGTCATTGCCATATTGACCATCACCATTGATGTCACCATTGTAAACCAAACTGTAGCGGTCGCCGCTTTGACCATTATAGAGCAAGCTGATGGTGGTAGCAAAGTGTTTGAGGTATTCTACGCGGTAGGTCAAAGAACCTACTATGCGGTGAGTAACGTCGAAATCGGAGAATGCCAATTCGGGTACATTGTCACCGGCATAAGTTTCATTGTAACCCCAGTTTGAAGAAGCCTGACTGCTGGTGCCATCGTTTACACCCTTAGAGTAACCATGTGTATAAGCAATCATGGCATTCAAACCAAAGTTGAAGTCTTTTTCCAATTTGGCGGTAAAGGTGGCGGTGTAACCCTTGCTGCTATTGGTCAAGTAAATCAGACCTGCATTATAGCTTTTGGCATCGGGGCGGGTTTCATACAAGGGACGGTGGTCGGCCATAC
>CAMFNC010000122.1 GCA_945965245.1 uncultured Porphyromonas sp.
CTTTTAGGCCATGATTGAGTGAAAACAACCATTCTTCAACCATCGAAAAACAAGCGGACAATCATAGTATTAACCTATTCATCATCTTTTATCCGAAAATGAATCTTAAAAGAAAACCTTTTAGTTCAATCCTAATGACAGCTCTGCTCATGCTCATAGCTGCAAGCTGCATGCCCAATCACAATGTCGAAGAACAAATGTCTGCGAATATTTTCGACAATGTAACAGTAAACGAAATCACTCTGGCATCGTCCGGTGGTACGCAAGACATTGCCATCCCTTCGGAAAGCAAATGGAGCTACTTCAGTAATGCCGAAGGAGACTGGCTTACTCTTACGCAGTCCGAGACGGGCCTTCAGGTGGAGGCTGCTGCCAATACTTCCGGTACCGAACGAAAAGCAGTTATTTTGCTTTTGTCCGGGAAACATCAAAAGCGCATTGACGTATCGCAGTCCGGCGCCGACTTTAAAATGAGTTTCTCGCTGGAAGAGGTCAAATACAATGCTCAGGGTGGCATGAAAATAATCCAAGTAAGCAGTAATGCCGGCGCATGGAAGCTGCAACCTCTGCCCAAGGATATAAGCTGGTTGAAGGTAACCGGCAAAGACAATGGCGAAGTAATTATCATAGAAGTAGAAGAAAATGAATCCTATGAAGCGCGTGATGCGTATATCACGTTTGCTGCTCCATCGGGTCAAATGACTGATTTGCGTGTGGCTCAGGATGGTAAAACCAAGTTTTATCTACCCTTCGATCCGGGCTTTGATTACAATTCTGCCCAGATGATTCGCTTCGAGAAAGAACGTGGCAACATCATGCAAAGTCACACGGAACCAACAAGAAGTGCTTTCAATGACACACCTGGAGTTTCTCAATTTTATACCAAAAGCAAGTATATACCTTCTTTGGTATACGTTCGTAATTTCGGAGAGATTAAATACACCGGAGCTTTACTTCTTTTTGTTTTCGAAGATGCCACTGCCGCCAAACATCCGGAATTGGATGAATATATCCAAATGATTTTGGACGCCGGATATGAAGAACGAGCAGTAGAGCAAGGAGCCACTCGCGCTTTCCTCCGCAAAGACAGCAAAATGATAGCACAAGTTCAGATCTATCCGGACGGAGCCAAAGTGACTTTCATACCGCTGTATCCACAAGAAAAGGCATACCCCACATTCGATGCACTACCCACAGGGCCATCCGGTTTTATGGATCTTCTGAGTAATCCCAAGAAAAAAGTGGCAGATGTGATTGCTTTTGAAAAAGCACAGAAGAGTGAGCTATACCAAGATGTCAATGATTCAAAAGATTCAACCGCTAAAGAGAGCATGATGTTTTTGACCGGCAAAACCGGCAAACAAGAGGCACAGCGCGGATATTTCTTCTATTCTCCCAAAGGAGATAAACACAACACCTCGGCTGATGCGCTATTCCAATCCACCAGCGAAATAGCATTATATTTCGACCGAGTAGATTTGGGCATTCGCATAGTGGGTGCACGTAATTACATAACCAACGAGTTTGCAGAGCTGCTCAAAAAATCCGGCTACGAATATCTCCAAGAATCCAACGGAACCCGATTCTATACCAAACGTTACGACAAAGATCGTCTCTTGATTCTCTATGTAGAAGCCGGAGCATACGCCAATGTTTTAGACGGTAAAATACACCTTGGATTAGGATATTTCTTCATCAATCAACCCGAGAAAACATCTGCAGTAGCCCAAGCCTTTTCTTTGGCAAAATCAGGAAGAGCAAATGAAATTCAACTCTTCGATCACAAATTGGCTGAAAAAGTAATACAGCACAAAGCACTTCGCAAACCCGCATTGAAATAATGCTCACTTATTTTGTATATCAAAGAAGATTAAAAATATGATGAAATCTTTCAATCAACATACATGGATCTGGGTGACATTGATAAGCCTATTCCTTTGGACAGGTTGTACACCCCAGCAAAGTAAGGATGAGGAGCCGGAACTGCCCGAACTGAAACTCTCGATTAAAGAGCTCTCTCTAACCAAAGCGCAATCCGTGGGTAACATAGAAGTAAATAGCGTCCAAGAGAATTGGAACTGCATGATTATCCCCTCAAGTGCCACATGGCTTACTGCTGAACGGAAAAACAATGAAATCATCGTTACTGCACAGCCCAACACGACCGGAACGGCACGCAAAGCCAAAGTAATGGTCACATCCGGCGGTACAACGGCATACGCATCGGTAACCCAAAGTGCCTCTGATTTGGTTCTGAACCTGAAAGAGCCCAAAGTAACGCTCAATGCGCAAAACGGGCACAAAATAATAGAGGTCTTGGGTAATGACGACTCCTGGACGTTGGAACCCCTTGCCGCCGATGTTCAATGGCTTCGCGCAGAGAGCATCTCCAAATCTGGTATTATCATTCTCCATTACAAGAGCAATGACAAAGATAAACCACGCAATACCACCCTTACCATACGAAAAAGAGATGGAAGTAAAGTATTGGTAGAAGTGACACAAATCGCACAGCTGACTTATTTTCTCCCTTATGAAGGTAATCGCAAAGATTTGGTTTTTGTGGATTTGATTGCGCATGAGGAAAAACGCGGTTTTGAATTGGGCACATTCATCAAAGCACAAAAAGGATTTTTGTCCGTTATCCCGGATTACCTCCAATTCCATACCAATAGTTCGGCACTTCCAACCATAACCTATACACGCCCACTGGATTTCAAATATCCGTTAATGTTTGACAAAATAGCTGTTGAGCTTTCCGACAGGAGCGAAGTGCTAAAGGGAGGAGGATATCGAGAATGGCTGTTAAGTCATGGATTTAAATTAATGTATGGTTCTAATGAGAATGAGCCTGTCTTCGAAAGTGAAGATGGATTCTATATGACCAAACTATCCAAGGATAAATTCTCGGGAGTATCATATCTCAATTTTATTCCCCAACTGTTGCAGGATGGCCCTATGCCCACATTCAGCAAATATCCTTATGTGGATGAGACGCTTTATAGCCACATCACGGATCCTAATTGGAAATTTGCACAAGTGGATGCCTGGCATACGGCACGCGGTGATGAGAAAACATTGGATGTACCTGCTCCAATCCATAAATACAAGCATGCCTTAGCTCTATATAAGGTTAAAAACGGGGCCGGTCAAGAGTTGATACCCGAGCATTTCTGGTATGAGTTTTATTATATTACCAACAATACCCATGATCCAACTCCTGAATATGAAGAATCGGTTAAGTTACTCAGATTGGCATTCAATGATTACAAGAAAATAATCTTTATGGTTGGCAAACACGAGTTCAAAGTGACACGTGAGTTCAAAGCTTTGGCCGAATCTGAAGGTTTTATATACACCGGCATAGAAAATCGAGGAGTTTCATTTGTCAATCGGAAGCGAGACTTAAGATTGCTGATTCAGGTTGCCTTCGAACCGGACTTCTTAGGCAGCGAAATAACTGCATTATTGGCTTACGAGCGTATCAATGAATTTGACCCAAAAGCAAAACCGACCATTGGTCAAACCAATTTCATGCAAGTTGCTCCTATGGTCTTGTCTAAATCACATATCTTCAAATACAAATAATCGAATAATACAATGAATAAGTTCAAGCATAATATATGCCTGCTGCTTTTGCTGACAGTTTTTTCTCTGGCAGGATGTAGCAGGAGCGATGACACGCCTTTTGCAGAGGACATCGAAAAGGAAATATCCACCGTTGAAGAAGATAAAACGCAAAACAGCAATATAGACTTCCGCAGTGTGATGCCGGGTCGCCTATTGGTCAAGTTGACCCCGGAAGCCATGAAGAATATAGAACCCATGGCAGCCGGTGCAGCCAAGCTCCGCAGCACCAACAAAGCATTAGGGAGGGCATTTACCGAGCTGAAAGTGCTAAAAATGCAACCTTATTTCCATGACGGCGAAAAGTACCGCGAACGGCGTAAGGCTTTCGGATTGGATCGTTGGATGGTAGTTTATTTTGATGAAACC
>CAMFNC010000123.1 GCA_945965245.1 uncultured Porphyromonas sp.
GCATGGCACCACCGGCACAGGGAGTTGCCTGATAACGTTGCTCGCTTTTAGCGATGTTGATTTCATTTTCCAGGGCTTCCCAACCCGGCATTTCTTCGCATTCGATTTTTTCGGTATTCTCCAGTTCGCTATACCAATAGAAACACTTGCCTTCCAGATAATCCGCCAGCTCGACGTCGTTGGCAATGATATTCTTGAATGCATCCGCCCAGAAGTTGCGGTCTGCCACGAACCCCTGTTTTTCGGATTCCCGATAGTTGCGATAGAGTTCGGAATGAACCACGGCATCCAAAAGGTGGCGCATCAATAGGCGGTCTTCCCACCAGCTCAAGCCGCTGCTTTCTGCCCATTCGGTCAGCATTGCGCTGGAGTCCAATTGCTTGGCCAGTTTGTTGTCTGCCAGCCGCATATTCGGGTTCAGGTCTTCTGCCGTGGGGCGCAGACGTTTTTTGCGCTGCTCCAGCAGTTCGGCATGCAGATGGGTGAGTTCGGGGATAAGATTTAGCAAATGGAAATAGAGGTCGTAAGTCTTGCTCAATGCATTGAGAAGTTCTTTTTCGGAACGTGCAGGATCCAAGTCATCTCGATGATGGCTCGAATAGAGAACTTGCAGTGCACGAATTCGGATAAGTGCTCGATTGATCATATTTATATAGTAGAACGCGTCGGTGCTCACAGAGCCTTCCCGACAAAAACATGACAAAGATAATCAACCGCCACCGAATACGCACCACAACCGAAGGTTTTTCCTCTTTAACGTGAGTTTGGCTTAAGAATAAAATGCGTTTGACCAAAGCGCACAATAATCCCTCCGAAAAGGCGTCTGTGCAAGCGTGAGCCGGATATTTCATAACTCATTGTGTAACAGGGGCTAATTTTTATGCATAAAATGCAATTAGTTTATGCATAAATTGCGCGCATTTTATATATAAAATGAAATTAATTTATTCATAAAAAATCGTCACTCTCTGATAGGTGAAAATATGTGATACAGAGCAGTATTCTCTTGTCGGTTTCAAATATTATCTTACCTTTGCAACCACAAAACACAATGGTATCTTGGCCGAGTGGTTAGGCAACGGTCTGCAAAACCGTGTACGGCGGTTCGAATCCGCCAGGTACCTCAAGAAACGCTCAGATAAACTGATAATACACAGTCTCGGAGCGTTTTTTATTTTTCGGAGTGGTAAAAATGGAGGCAGATTTTCTGTTTGTCACTTGTGCCTTTTTCTACTATTGTATACTCTTGATGTTATTTGATAATCGGCAGGAAGTGTTTTTCCTCTTCTGTTTTTTTTATGGTCTTCTATCCTTTCTGTATTGCATCTTATGGTGCTAATGACAGCAAGATACAGTAATGCTTTTATTTTCTTGTGTAGAATGGGCAGAAAAGGCTGTTATGCTATCGAGTAATTGTATTAAATTTGCGTGCAATACTTCTTTTATTAAGAATTATAATGCTGAAACAATATCAATATGGCGCTCCTTATCAACGAAATCTCACACACATTCGGCGAATACCTACTTATTCCCGGATTGACCACTCATGCCTGCACACCGGACAACGTAAGCCTGCGGACTCCGTTGGTGCGCTTCAAACAAGGCGAAGAATCGCCCATCCATCTCAATATTCCTTTTGTTTCTGCCATCATGCAATCTGTGTCCAATGACACATTAGCCATTGCTTTGGCACGCAATGGAGGTTTGTCGTTTATTTTCGGCTCACAGCCTATAGAAGAGCAGGCCGAAATGGTGCGACGTGTGAAAAAATTCAAATCCGGATTTGTGACCAGCGATGCCAATGTGCGTCCGTCCGATACGTTGGAGGATGTGCTGAACATTCGCCGGGAAACGGGACACAGTACCATCGGTGTGACCGAAGATGGCACTCCGAACGGCAAATTGGCGGGTATTGTTACGAGCCGCGACTATCGCCTCGGCACTACGCCATTGGATACCCGGGTAGCAGATTTCATGACCCCTATGGAAAAACTGACTGTGGGGCGTCAAGGTATCTCGCTCAAAGAAGCCAATAATATCATTTGGGATCACAAACTCAATACACTGCCCATTGTGGATGAAGAGGGGCATTTGATGTATTTTGTGTTTCGCAAGGACTATGACAGTCACAAGGAAAATCCGCTGGAACTCTCCAATAAATTGACTAAAACGCTTTTGGTAGGTGCCGGTATCAATACTCGTGACTTCAAAGACCGTGTGCCTGCATTGGTGGAAGCCGGAGCAGATGTGCTGTGTATTGACTCTTCGGACGGATTTTCCGAATGGCAGAGCGATACGCTGAAATGGATTAAAGAAAAGTATGGTAATCAAATTGCCGTGGGTGCCGGTAATATAGTGGATGCCGAAGGTTTTAATTATCTGGCAGATGCCGGAGCCGATTTTATCAAGGTGGGTATCGGCGGTGGCAGTATCTGTATCACTCGCGAGCAGAAAGGTATCGGACGCGGGCAGGCCACGGCCATTATGGATGTGGCGCAGGCACGCGATGAGTATTACAAGAAACATGGTATTTATATTCCCATTTGTAGCGATGGTGGCATTGTGCATGATTATCACATGACACTTGCTTTGGCCATGGGGGCGGATTTCTTGATGATGGGTCGTTACTTTGCCCGTTTTGACGAATCACCCACACGTAAACTTAAAATCGGCAATAACTATGTGAAGGAGTATTGGGGCGAAGGCTCTAACCGTGCTCAGAATTGGCAACGCTACGATAGCGGCGGCAAGGCCGGTCTGAAATTTGAAGAGGGCGTGGATAGCTATGTGCCTTATGCCGGTAAGCTGAAAGATAACTTGGATTTGACATTAAGCAAAATTCGCGCCACGATGTGCAGTTGCGGCAGTATTGATATTGAGCAGTTGCACCGTTCGGCCAAGATTACTTTGGTGTCCAGCACCTCTATCATCGAAGGCGGAGCACACGATGTTATCCGCAAGGAACGTGAATAATCCCATCGCTTTATGCTATTGACTCTCATTGGTCCCACGGCCTCCGGAAAAACCAAAATCGCTGCCCGGCTCGCTTACGAGTTGGGCAGCGAGGTTATTAGCGCAGATAGTCGACAGGTCTATCGGGGCATGGACTTGGGTACCGGCAAGGATTTGATGGAGTATCATATTAAGGAGAAAGATATTCCGTATCATCTGATAGACATTCGCCCCGCAGGCGATAAGTATAATCTTTTCGACTTTCAACGTGATTGCCATCAAGTGTTAGAGGATATGGAGCGGCGAAATATCGAGCATCCGATACTCTGTGGCGGTACGGGTATGTATGTGGAAAGTATTTTGCGAGGCTATAAACTTCCGGAAGCTCCTGCCAATGATCCACTGCGCGAAGAGTTGGATTGTATGACGCATGAGGAACTGATAGAACGTCTGAAGTCTTATGGCCCACTGCACAATACCACGGATACAGAGAGCAAACGACGCACCATTCGAGCTATAGAAATAGCGGAATACAAGAAGGTTTTTGCTGATGATGCTTCCGTATTTCCCGCAGTATCGTCTGTTAATTTTTGTTTGAATTTATCACGCGATGAACGTCGCAGGCGTATATCCGAACGTATGAAAGCGCGTTTTGCTGCCGGTATGACTTCGGAAGTGGAGCGACTTATCCACAAAGAGAGCGTTAAACCGGAAGATTTGATTTATTATGGTCTGGAATACAAGTTTGTGACACAGTACGTGTTGGGATGGATTTCACGAGAAGAAATGGAGCGTCAGTTGGAAATAGCCATACATCAGTTTGCCAAACGGCAGATGACTTGGTTCAGAGGAATGGAACGTCGTGGCATATTGCTTCATTATATTGATGCTACTCTGTCGCCGGAGGAGCAGGTTGAAGAAATTCTTCGGATATTTCTGTCTTGTTGAAAGTTTATCGGCATATACCATGAACATCTACATGCTGTTTCTGTTATATTATTGAATTTTCTGATAAAAAATCAGACAATGTGTAAC
>CAMFNC010000124.1 GCA_945965245.1 uncultured Porphyromonas sp.
CTCTGGTAAGGGGGCTGAACCAACAAGTAAACAATCCTGATATCGCTCAAGCCATCGGTCATATCCGAAACACGGCACAGCAAATAGACCTGATGGCGGAGGGAATGCGCAAAATGTCCACCAAAATTCCTCCCATTATCGACAAAATGGATAGACTTACCGATGATGCTTCGGTGGTGGCACAAAATCTTCGAGAGGCGGATTTGAAACGCCTTATGGCTCAGTTGCAAGCCACGGTGGACAATCTACAAACCGTATCGCAGCAACTCAAGCAAAACGAAGGCACGGCAGGCAAATTGCTCAACGACCCCACGCTCTATCACCGCATCGACAGCATAGCCTCCGGTGCCGAAAAATTGCTCAAAGACATCAAAGAAAATCCCTCTCGTTACGTGCATTTTTCCGTTTTCTGACCAATGAATGAGAAAAAGCGAGTTTTCATCACCGGTGCCAATGGTTTCATTGGCCGATATTTAGTGGCGGAAGCATTGCGGCGGGGTTACGTCGTTGATGCCGGTGTGCGCATCACAAGTTGTTTGGACGGGCTGGAGCATCCCGATATTACATTTGTGGAGATCGATTACTCTTCCGAAGAAGCGGTTGCACAACTTATCAATAGTTATCCGAACAAGGCTCGCTCGCTGGTCATTCACAACGCCGGCATCACCAAAGCTCGAAGCAAAACGGAGTTTATCGAAATTAATGCTCGTCAAACCGAACGATTTGTGGGTGGATTGGCAGCATCGGACTTCCCGCCGGAACGTTTCGTGCTGATGAGCAGCATGGGCAGTTATGGACCGCCGCCCCTGAACGACGAACCGCTCACGTGCCACCATCCGCAACATCCGACCAATGCCTACGGAAGGAGCAAGCTGTTGGCGGAAGAAGCGGTCAAAAAATCAAGCCTTCCCTACACCATCTTACAACCCACCGGTGTCTATGGGCCGGGAGATAAAGATTACCTGCTCAGCTATCGTGCCATTGCCCACGGCGTAGATTTCCTTTCCGGACGAACACCCCAGCAACTGACCTTCGTACATGCCGCCGATGTGGCTGCGGCAGCATTCTTCTTGGCAGAGCATCCACAAGCCGTAAACCGTTCTTTCATCATCAGCGATGGTCACACTTATACTGACATGGAATATGGCCGCATGGTGCAGCGATTGCTGGGCTTGCGTTTTGTTTGGCATTGGCGTTGCCCACTCCCTTTAGTGCGCTTTATTTGTGAGATAGGACAACTTTGGGGCAATCTGACCGGCCACCACACCGCTCTTAATCATGACAAATATGCCATCCTGCGCCAACGTAATTGGCGTTGCGATGCCACACCTCTTTTCGATTTAGGCTTTCAACCCCGATATAATTTGGAGAACGGCCTTGCGGAAACCATCCGGCACGCTCTCCAAAACCATTTACTCTGACATTATCAGCGCCTGCGAAATCTGTGCAAGAGTATTGCTATTACCAATCCTGCCAAAAGTCCTGTGAACAAATAACTCCATAAATGGTTTCTGCGCGAAACGGCTTGCAATTCTATGGGTCTGTCCATCACACCAAAACCCGAAACCTGCCACTTGAGTGTATCTCCCATATTCATCGGAGCATTGGTGGAAATCAGTCGTCCGGGCATCATCAGCCGATAATGTATCTTTTGCTCCAATAAATCGAAAATCTTATACTCAGGATAACCATCCTCATGGCGTTTCATCGCTCCATCCGGCTCCCAAAGACGTTCGAAAGCAGATGTGCCGTAATACTTCCGAAGAGCCGCACGCAAATCCATCGACATATCATCCGATTCACTCACACAGATAGCGCGGAGCGAATCTCTGTCCTGCCGAAGCCTTTCCAAAGAAATTTCACCGGCCACAGGCTGATAAGCACTCAGCAATGCCTGGTAAGAGTCCTCGAAGACATTGTCTTTGATCCAAACAATATATTTCCGTTCCAATTGATTGGTTACCTCTGCCGCTTCCCTGCCGGGGAGCCCCAATGTCAGATTGGGCATACCCATAAACCAAAAGCCGGCTTCATCCGCAGTGAAGTACTTACCAATAGGTGTCGATAACTTTATCGCAGGGGTAATAAACCGCTGTATGAAATGATATTCGGTATAGAACCATCGGAACCGTTTATCCAGAACGACCTCTTGGCGCACATCGCCCAGCGGATGTGCCGATGAAAATTGCCCCTGTTCGTTCAGTTCGCGTGCCGACCGGAACCCACGTTCCATCAGCAAAGTCTGTTTGGTATCTGCGGATTTTCCTTGTCCGGCATTCGCTTGAGATATATCCAACGGTTTTATCGAACCATCCGGCATCACCACCTTACAGTTCCATCCGTCTTCGGTGCGCACAGGCCATTGGGTGCTGTCTGATTCCGAGAGTTTGTTCACATCGGTCTGCCATGCTATCTGTCGCACCATACTGCCGTCTGCTTTTACCCGTGTGGTCATGGTGCTTTCGGTTTCGCATCCACTCAGCAGCAGGAACACGCCGAGTAGATACATGGGGTGTCTGATTATTCTTTCCATAATCTTTGAGATAAGTATGATTGTATAAGTTGTTTTTCGGAATGCGTATAATGCTCCAATAAGTAGGTTCTGACACACGAAGCATCCGAACAATTACCCTTGGCCTCTTTCAGTAATTGGGTCTGTCGGATTTCCACAGCTGCATTCATGGAGGGTAATACCATCGTGGGCTGAACTGCCATGTGCCACAAAGCAAACGCCATGATACAGACTGCAGTCGTCTGACCACAGAGCATGGGCAGAATATGCCGTCGCAGGTGAAACGACCATCGCTCTGGTTGCCCTTCGTAGTCAAAAATCACCCGGCTCATTACCACCGGGATTACAGAGGGGGGTGCGCTCGACTCATCCTCCCATTGTCTTACTTTGCCGGCAAATTGCCTGATTTTGTCTTCTTTCATTTTCTGCACTTCATTAGAAATCATATCGGGTCAGCAACGTACGCACTTTGCGCCGTGCTACATAGAGATTGGCTTTTACCTGAATGGTATTCTGCCCCACGATGGAGGCTATCTCGCGCAGTGATTTCTCCTCGATATAAAAGAGCGAGAAAATCATACGCTGCCGCATAGAGAGCATACACATCACCTTACGAAGCAGGGCTACAGTTTCCTGCCGCTCCAAATCCGTATCGGCACTACCATCAGCCATGGGTTCCACCACTTCATTCGCATCCGTGCCACGACGTTTGCTCCGGCGCAGAGCATCCATGCAATAGTGACTCAACGTGCAGTATAGCCATGTGCTCACGGCATCGGAGTGCAAGTCTTCGAAGTGCAGCCATGCCGCCAAAAATGTATCTTGCACCACATCCGCAGCATCGGTATCTGCATCCTGCAAGATGCGAGCAGCGTAGCGCAGCAATCCCTGTTCATGGCGCAGCATTGTGGTTTCGAAGCGCTTCCGTAAATCTGCACGGGCAGATGGGTCTGTTGTATGGAATGTCATCTTTCTGTTTCGGAACTGATATTCAAGTCTCACATCTTATAAACGACTGAGAAAAGAAAAGGTCGAAAAAACAATCCCTCTTGGGGCAAAAAACACCAAGAGGGATTGTTTGAGATGGGAATATGCAAAAGAATAACTACCGTTTGCGCAATTCGTCCCGTATTTCCTTGAGCAATGCAATATCTGCGGGGTCGGGAGCCGGTTCGGCCGGAGCTTCCTCCTGCTTCTTGCGCAACTTGTTCATGCCTTTAATCATCAGGAAGATGGCCAGAGCCATCAAAACGAAGTCCACGATGGTCTGAACGAACATACCCCAATTAAGTGTAACGGCCGGGGTAACGATTTCTGCTCCATTCATCACAGCTTCACGAAGCACAATCTTGGAGTCTGTAAAGTTGGAACCAATCAGAAGCCCCAGAGGGGGCATCAACACATCGTTTACAAACGAAGTAACGATTTTACCGAATGCACCGCCGATAATAATACCGACAGCCATATCCATCACATTACCCTTGAGGGCAAATTCCTTGAATTCTTTTACAAAATTTGACATTTCTTCTTTTTTTAATTAGTTTGCAGTTATGAAAAGAACAATCTATATATATAATTAACCTTTCCAAGGGTTAATGGTTCAACCAATTTACATTTATTTTTCGTATTAGAACCATTTGATGCGCCGGAAGTAGTAAAACAGAGCGATGGAAAGCATCAGAGAAAAAATCAGAATA
The DNA here is from genome assembly GCA_945965245.1 of uncultured Porphyromonas sp. Lineage (GTDB taxonomy): Bacteria > Bacteroidota > Bacteroidia > Bacteroidales > Porphyromonadaceae > Porphyromonas. Next base: position 4,210 of record CAMFNC010000124.1, read on the forward strand.
CCCGGAAAGGCCAATGGACTGTTGCTGAAGAACAACGGTACGTTCATACCATACAAACTGGCTACCAGCGTAGGCACCATCAATACTATGGAAATGCTGGTCATACGCTTCATCACTGTGTTCAAGTTATTGCTGATAATACTGCCGTATGCCTCCATCATACTACTCAAAATACCGGTATATATCTTCACCGTATTCTGCGCCTGCCCCAGCTCGATGCGCACATCGTCCACCAGCTCCGGATCCACATTCGAAGCCATGTTCATGGGGCGGAGTCGCTCCAGCATAGCCTCATTGCCTTGGATAGAGGTAGAGAAATAGACCAACGCCTTCTGCAATCTCATCAGACGCAGCAGATCTTGGTTCTTGACACTCTTTTCCAATGCCGATTCCGCCGATGCCACCTCTATATAAATAGACTTCAAATACGTTTGGAACCAAACAGCGGAAGAATATATGAGGCGGGTAATGAATCCGGCAGTACTGCCGAAGTTGATGCCCTTGCGTCTTACATGCCTGATAAAATCGGGCAGCATCTGCGATTTCTTATAGCATACCGTCACGATGCACCGATTACTGGCAATGATACCAAGCGGCACAGTCATATAAGGTGCGGCAGAATTGTTACTCTCTATGGGGATACGGAGGATGGTGAGTTGCCAATCGTCTTCATGTTCGGTGCGGGGTCGTTCATCAGTGTCGGCAATGTCCGACAGAAATTCGGCCGGTACGCCGAGCGTTTCGGTTAGATTTACAAAATCGTCTTCGTCCGGGCATTCCACATGCACCCAGCAGCAGGTCTTGAACTCTTCGAGTACTTCCAAGCCCGTGCCAAAATCCAAGTAAGTGGTCATATTATGGGGTTTCCTTTATTTTTTTGGTTGTACATTGCTGTAACCTTCGCCACAATCAGCTATACGCACTCCCTAATCAAAGGGAGAAGCGTGGGAAACACACCATCAAAAGAATGAAATCAGCAAGATGAATTTGTGTGTAACGATGCGACTGTGGCAGGGCCACGGTTCTTTTCACTCGGAGGGATTGAGTCGTCCATACATTTACACATTTTGGTTTACGAGTGCAAAAGTAATAAAAAAACATGAGTACGAAATAACAGCCATAAATTCAATACAAAATGTACAAACGTAAGCAAGCCGGGTGCACACGCCGAACACAAGGGCGTTTAACCCATTTCTGTGTTTCAAAAAAATCTAATACAAATTGATTTCATTTTA
>CAMFNC010000125.1 GCA_945965245.1 uncultured Porphyromonas sp.
GATGAAGACCGTGAAGGAGAAGCAATTGCCTGGCATTTGAGCGAAGTTCTGAAGTTAAAAGACAAAGATACCCGCCGAATCGTTTTCCATGAGATTACCAAGACGGCCATCGAAAAAGCCGTGCAGAACCCACGTGAAATAGATTTGCATCTGGTGGATGCACAGCAGGCGCGGCGTGTATTGGATAGATTGGTTGGGTTTGAACTTTCGCCCGTATTGTGGCGTAGAATTAAAGCCAATCTCTCTGCTGGCCGTGTGCAGTCTGTGGCTGTGCGCTTGATAGTGGAACGTGAGGCCGAAATTAATCAATTTCAAGCCTCATCGGCCTATCGTACCATAGCCGTTTTTGCCACACCCAATGGCGAGGAACTGAAGGCGGAATTGAACAAACGATTTGATACCGAAGCGGAAGCACGAACCTATCTGGAGCAGTGTGCCGGTTCTGTTTTCAAGATTTCCGGTGTGGAGAGGAAGCCGGCCAAACGTTCACCGGCTCCTCCGTTTACCACCAGTACATTGCAGCAGGAAGCGGCTCGCAAATTGGGCTTTTCCGTGACACAAACCATGCGTGTGGCACAAACCCTTTATGAAGAGGGGCATATCACCTATATGCGTACGGACTCGGTCAATCTCTCTTCGCTGGCCATGAATACCATCAAAGCTGTAATCGAGAAATCGTGGGGAACAGAGTATCATCAGCCTCGCAAATATAAAACCAAAAGCAAGGGAGCACAGGAAGCACACGAAGCCATCCGACCCACCTACGCCGATCGTGAAACCATCTCTGGCTCTCAGCAGCAACAGAAACTCTATGATTTGATACGTAAACGAGCCATTGCCTCTCAGATGGCGGATGCCCGATTGGAGCGTACCACCATCGAAATACGTACTACTGCCGACGGCACCCCCTATTTTCAGGCACAAGGTGAAATGGTTGTTTTTCCGGGGTTTCTGGAAGTCTATATGGAAAGCAGCGAAGAAGACGAAAATGGAAATACTCTCTATACGATGCGCATGCCGGATGTGCGTGGTGGAGAAACGTTGCATTTTAATGAAATTACGTCCACCGAAAAATATTCACAACATCCACCCCGATATTCGGAAGCGTCTTTGGTGCGGAAAATGGAAGAATTGGGTATTGGTCGCCCATCTACTTATGCTCCCACTATCCAAACCATTCAAAACCGCGGCTATGTGGAGCGTGGTGATAAGCCGGCAGGCAAACGAAAGTATGTGGAACTGGCTGTTCGGGATGGTAAATTGAACCGTGAAGTGCTTACCGAGAACTTTGGAGCGGAACGCGGTAAATTATTGCCCACGGATATCGGTATAGTGGTAAATGACTTCCTGATGGAATATTTCCCTGATATTGTGAACTTTAATTTTACAGCTGATGTGGAGGAGCAGTTCGACCGTATTGCTGATGGTAAGTTGGATTGGCACGATCTGATAGAAAGGTTTTACGATAAATTTCATCCGCAAATCGAAAAAGAAATGGTCATTAATCCCAATGCTCAAAGGGTGGGGGAGAGAATCTTAGGTAACGATCCCAAGACCGGCAGAGTAGTATCGGTGCGCATTGGTAGATATGGCCCCATGGCGCAAATCGGCACACCGGAGGATGAAGAGAAACCGCTGTTTGCCAAGTTGCTACCGGGACAGTCCATTACCACCATTACTTTGGAAGAAGCTCTTAAGTTACTTTCACTCCCACGTCATTTGGGACAATATCGTGCTGCAGAAGTTACGGTATCTACCGGACGTTTCGGCCCTTATGTGCGCTTCCGAAATAAATTTGTGAGCATCCCCAAAACGATGGAGATGATGAGCATTTCTTTGGAAGAAGCCATTGCGCTGATTGATGCCAAAGAAGAAGCCGAACAGAAAAGCCTGCTCAAAACATTTGACGGGAAGCCCGGTCTGGAAATACGATTGGGACGTTATGGTGCTTATATCAAGTATGAAGGCAACAACTATAAAATCCCCAAGAGCAATGAGCATCCCGAAGAATTGACTTTGGAGGAATGTATGAAGTTGATAACCGAAGGCGGAACCTCTGCTCCGAAGAAGAGGGCTGCCACCAAAAGCAAAACAACCACCACACGCAAGAAAACAGCCGCAGCCTCTGCCAAGAAGCCGGCAGCCACCACACGCAAAAAGAAAACCGAAGCATAATATAGGAAAGAGCAGATGCGATATTTTATTGAGTTGAGCTATGATGGCACCCCCTTTAGTGGGTGGCAGACACAACCCAATGCTCCCACGGTGCAAGAAACCATCGAAGAGGCATTGACTCGGATGATGCGTACCCCGATTGCTATTGTGGGTGCTGGTCGCACAGATGCTGGTGTGCATGCACATAGCATGACGGCGCATGTTGATTTGTCCATACTGCCACAAGAGGCAACTTATTTGGCTCATCGACTCAATGGTTACTTGTCGCCGGAGATAGCCATTCGACAGATTTATCCTGTTCGGGATGATGCACATGCTCGGTTTGATGCACAGTGGCGCACCTATCATTATTATATTACCCGCAGCAAAGATCCTTTTGGCAGAGCATACGCCTTACGTCTACATTCCGATTTGGATTTCGAAGCCATGAATCGGGCTGCCGCTCATTTGTTGGATTATCGTGATTTTACGAGTTTCAGCAAACTCCATACTGATAATAAAACCAATCTTTGCACCGTGACCGAAGCCCGATGGCATTGGGATGAAGATACCGAAAAGGGATATTTTCGAATCACCGCCAATCGGTTCCTGCGTGGTATGGTACGTGCCATAGTGGGCACATTGCTTCCTTTGGGACGTGGTCAATATGATGAAAAAGAGTTTCGTAGGATAGTGGAATGCCAAGACCGTGGATTGGCCGGTTCGGCAGCCCCTCCGCACGGCCTTTTTATGGAACAGATCGTCTATCCCGATACCATTTTTTTGTAAGTCGTTTTCTCTTTTGCTCTTTGGGGTGCGGAGTGCTTTTTCTTTGCTGCATTTGCATAAAAAACGTATTTTTGTGCTTACTATGGTCTTTTGCAGTCTATAGGACTGTTTTATGTGAGTTTTGGATCATGGTCAAACGCTTCAGATTATGAATATATCCTATAAATGGCTTCGCGAATTGGTAGATACCACGCTAAGTCCTCAGGAGGTGGCGGATGTCCTCACCTCCATCGGTTTGGAAACCGGTAGCATAGAAGAAGTAGAATCTATCCCCGGCGGATTGCGTGGTCTGGTGGTGGGACATGTGCTCACCTGCGAAATGCATCCCGATTCCGATCACCTGCATGTGACTACAGTAAGAGTATCCGATACCGAAGAACCCCTTCAGATTGTTTGTGGCGCGCCCAATGTAGCTGCCGGTCAGGCGGTTATAGTGGCTACTATTGGCACAGTGCTGGGTAGTGGTGATGACCAATTTACCATCAAGAAGTCCAAACTGCGCGGTGTGGAAAGCTATGGTATGATATGCAGCGAAACGGAAATCGGTGTGGGCAAGGATAGCAGTGGAATTATTGTGCTGGATCCTGCTCAAGTGCCTTATGGAACGCCTGCCGCTCAATACTATGGAGTGGAAAGCGACTATGTGCTGGAAGTGGATATTACCCCCAATCGTGTGGATGCCACCAGTCATTATGGTGTGGCTCGTGATTTGGCTGCCTATCTGACATTGCATGAAGGACGTGAAGTGAATGCCATACGTCCGGATGCCGGAGCACCGCTACCGAAAGATGTGGCTTGCCCAGTGGAGGTTGAGCTGTGTGGTGAACCGGAATTGTGTCCTCGTTTTGAGGGAATAGTAATTCGAGGTATTCATGTGGCAGATTCTCCCGAATGGTTGCAAAAGAAACTGATAACCATTGGTCTGAAATCCATCAATAATGTGGTGGATATTACCAACTATGTATTGCACGAAATAGGACAACCTTTGCATGCTTACAGTTTGAATACCATTTCCGGAAACAAGTTAGTGGTAGGGCCTGCACGCAATGGAGCTAAGATATTGGCTCTGGATCACTTGGAGCATGAACTGACCGAATGGGATATAGTTATTGCCGATGAACAGGGAAATCCGCTCTGTGTGGGCGGTGTGATGGGTGGCGAAAAGTCCGGCACCGTGACAGAAACCACTGATATTTTTTTGGAAGCCGCCAATTTTAATCCCACGAGGGTTCGTAAGACGGCTCGCCGATTGGGCATGAATAGTGATAGCTCGTTCCGTTTTGAGCGTGGATTGGATGCCGAGGCTACCGATTGGGCTTTGCAGCGTGCTGCCAATCTCATTTTACAGATTGCCGGCGGACAGATTGCCGGTGGCGTGACCGATACCTATCGTGTGCCATCTGCTCCCTATGAGGTGACATTGAGCCTCGAAAAATTGAATCGTGTGGCCGGTATGGATATTCCTCGTGCCGATTTGATGACCATACTAAAGAGTCTGGAGATTACTTGTGTAAGTGATGTCGAAGATGTGCTGCAATTACGTGTGCCCCGCTATCGGTTTGATGTGATGCGTGATGTGGATGTGATTGAGGATGTGATGCGTATTTATGGTTATAATCGCATTGCTTTGTCGGGCTATATTCACGCTAATCTGACCCCTAAGTCACAGGCTGATATCAATCATCGCAGACGTGTCAAGATATCCGAACAATTGGTGGGTGCCGGATTTAGTGAGATACTCAATAACTCTTTGACTTCGAAAACTTTTTACGAAAATTTGATTTCGTTCCCGGTAGAGAGCGCAGTGGAACTGATGAATCCGTTGAGCCAAGACCTTAACGTGATGCGTCAGACCTTGCTCTTTGGCGGATTGCAAAGTATTAGTCGTAATGTGCGTCGCCAGCAACAGCGTTGTTATTTTTTTGAGTGGGGAAAATGCTATTCATGGAAGAAGGAAAAAGTGGGAACCAATCCAGAGAAACCTCTTACAGGATATTCCGAAGGGAATGCTTTGGGAGTGTGGATTTCCGGATGGCGAATACTCAATAGTTGGGCGCATGCCAATGAGGCAGCCTCTCCTTATGAATTGAAGGCGGCTTTGATGAATATCTTTACTCGTTTGGGTGTCTCTCCTGCCGAGGTGAAAATGGCTCCTACTTCTTGGGATATTTTCGATGGCACAGCGTATGAGATTTCCTTGTATAATGGTATCCGCATCGGTTTTATGGGAAGTGTGGCATCGGAATTACGCAAACGTATGGAAGTGGATGCTTCGGTCTATTACTTGGAATTGGATTGGGATCAAATTTGCAAATTGGCCGATCGTAATAAGCCGGAAGTACAAGATTTGCCTCGTTTCCCACTGGTAAAGCGAGATATGGCATTACTTCTGGATAAAGAAATCGCATTTGTGGATATCGAAGCCATTGCCTATAAGACAGAAAAGAAATTGCTTCGTGGTTGTGAACTCTTCGATGTGTATGAGGGTAAAAATCTGCCAACCGGCAAAAAAAGCTATGCCGTGAGTTTCTATTTGCGCGATGATGAGAAGACCATGAGCGATAAGCAAATCGATGATATTATGAATAAAATCTTGCAACAACTCATCAAACAGTTGGGTGCGGAACAACGATAAGTAATCAATAACAAT
>CAMFNC010000126.1 GCA_945965245.1 uncultured Porphyromonas sp.
AATAATGGTTTCCCCTTTTTCATCGGGAGGAATAAATAATCAAAAAGGATTTATTATGAATGAACATAAGAACAAATCAGGATCTGTATTGATATATGCCTCGGTGTGGTTCGTCTTGGTATTGGCACAGACACTGATACTATCCGGTAATGGGCAGAATGCCGCCTTTTGGCAAAGTCCCATACAATATTACTCGGTATGGATAGTGGATCTCTATCTGATTGCGCTTTTCTATGCCAATTATTATTTCTTAACCTCTTATTTCATTCGGCAGAAACTTTTTCGGCAATATATCTGGCTCTCTTTGGTAATGGCGGCAATCGGATTGCTGCTACCGATTATTTTCTATTATGCATTTCATTGGACACTACCCGGCACAGAGCCGAACACCGTACCTTTTTCTGCTTTGGGTGGCATGGGAGTAATAGCCGTGATGGCATTAGGATTAGCCGTTCGCGGTGTAAGTGAATGGATCAGAGTATCCGAAAAAAATACACAGCAGGCACAAGAAATCCAGAATTTGAAGAATCAAATCACAAATTTGCAAAAAAATGTAAATTTGCAAACACCCCCACCCTTACCCCCTCACCTTCCCACGGATGAATACACAACAACTAACTCTGAAACAACGATTAACAACATGCATCAAAACTCACATCCATTCATTTCAGAAGAGGATGATGACCCCCTGCAACCACTCTGAATAGCAAGTTGCAGGTTGCAGATTGGTTATTTTTTCATAAATTTAGCCTGCCAAATGGCATTATTAACAATTCAAAAAAACAAATCCGGGTGTTGAGCTTTTATGCTTGTACTTATGCACCTAAAATGATATAAAATGGAAGATAGCGAAGACAGAATCATTAAAATGAGTATTGAGGAGGAAATGAAAACCGCCTACATAGACTATTCTATGTCGGTTATCGTTTCTCGTGCCCTACCTGATGTACGCGATGGTTTCAAACCGGTGCATCGGCGTGTGCTTTTTGCCATGAACGATATGGGCAATACATATAACAATCCCACTCGCAAATCAGCTAAGGCCGTGGGCGAGGTAATTGCCAAGTATCACCCACATGGCGATTCATCCGTGTATATGACCATTGTTCGTCTGGCACAGTCATGGAGTTTGCGCTATCCCTTGGTGCAGGGGCAGGGAAACTTTGGTTCTATCGATGGAGATTCTCCGGCCGCCATGCGTTACACCGAGTGCCGCCTCAGCGAAATTGCCGGAGAAATGCTACGCGATATCGAAAAAGATACGGTCGATTTCCAAAACAACTTCGACGACACCATTCAGGAACCCACCGTATTGCCCTCACGCTTTCCCAACCTTTTGGTCAATGGAGCCAGCGGTATAGCTGTGGGGATGGCCACCAATATGGCTCCGCACAATCTGTCGGAATGTATTGACGGCTGTGTGGCATACATCGAGTCCAACGGCGAAATAGATGTGGAAGGACTGATGAAACACATCAAAGCTCCCGACTTCCCCACTGCCGGCATGATATACGGATACGATGGCGTGCGCGAGGCTTTTATGACCGGCCGAGGACGCGTGGTCATCAGAAGCCGTGCCGAAATAGAAGAACACAATAATCACGAACGAATTATCGTTACAGAAATACCCTACTTGGTCAATAAATCGGAACTTGTGGGGCACATTGCACAGCTGATTAACGAAAAGAAACTGGAAGGCATCTCCAATATCACGGACGAGTCCAACCGTTTGGGTATCCGAGTGGTCATTGATGTGAAGCGCGATGCCAATGCCAATGTGGTGCTGAACAAGCTCTATAAGATGACCGCTCTGCAAAGTTCTTTCAGCGTAAATAACATTGCATTGGTCAAAGGACGTCCCTATTTGCTGAACCTCAAAGATTTGGTTCGTGAGTTTGTGGAGCATCGGCATGAAGTGGTGGTTCGCCGCTCTCGCTTCGAACTCAAAAAAGCCCAAGAACGTGCTCATATCTTAGAGGGACTGCTCATTGCCGTAGACAACATCGACGAGGTTATCCACATCATTAGAGCCAGCGAAAACCCACAAGCAGCCATGGCTGCCTTGATAGCGCGCTTCTCCTTTTCCGAAATTCAGGCTCGCGCCATTGTGGATATGCGTCTGCGTGCTCTCACCGGTTTGGAGCGTGATAAACTCCGTGCCGAATACGAAGAGTTGGCCACCCAAATCAAATATTTGGAAGAACTGCTCCAATCTGTGGAAATGCAGATGTCTGTAGTGAAGCAGGAACTTATCGATGTGAAAGAAAAATATGGTGATGCAAGGCGCACGGAAATCATTTATGCCAGTGAAGACTTCAACCCCGAAGACTTCTATGCCGATGATCAAATGATTATCACCCTTTCGCACATGGGCTATATCAAGCGCACACCGCTGACCGAATTCCGCGCCCAAGGCCGTGGCGGAGTGGGTTCGCGTGGTGCCGATACCAAGGAAGAGGATTTTGTGGAATTCATTTATAATGCCTCCATGCACGCCACACTATTGTTCTTTACCGAGCAAGGCAAGTGCTACTGGCTCAAAGTATATGAAATTCCGGAAGGCACCCGCACCGGCAAAGGACGTGCCATTCAAAATTTGCTCAATCTGGAGTCCAACAACCGTGTCAATGCCATCATCTGGGTCAAGAATCTGACCACCGACAATAAGTTTGTCAATACCCATTATCTGGTATTCTGCACCAAGAAAGGTTTGGTCAAGAAGACACCATTAGAAGCTTATTCGCGTCCGCGTGTCAACGGCGTGATTGCCATCGGGCTGCGTGACGATGACCAAGTGGTGAGCGTACGCCTGACCAATGGGCACAATGAACTGGTGATTGCCAACCGAAACGGCCGTGCCATCCGATTCAACGAAGAAAACATCAGACCCAGCGGTCGCCCCTCCATGGGTGTGCGCGGTATGACTTTAGATAGTGACAAAGACGAAGTCATCGGTATGGTAGCCATCAAACACCCAGAGGAACAGAGCATCTTGGTTATCAGCGAAAAGGGATATGGCAAACGTTCGCTAGTAGAAGATTACCGTGTGACCAATCGTGGCGGTAAAGGCGTAAAAACTTTAAACATTACAGATAAAACCGGCTCGTTGGTGGATATTCGTGCCGTTACGGAAGATCAAGGACTGATGATTATCAATAAAAGCGGAGTAACCATCCGACTCAACATCTGCGATTTGCCCGTTATTGGACGTGCTACTCAAGGGGTCAGAGTGATAAATTTGGAGAAGCGTGACGACGAAATCGCATCGGTCTGCGGTGTGGCCAACGAAGACACAATAGACGAAGCTCCAGTCGATACCGTATCTCCGCAAATCCAAGAAACTTCAGAAGAACTCCCGAAAGACAATCTCTTCGAAGAGTCTTCGGAAGAGGAAATTAATTAACCGTATAAAAAGGAAATCAATCAATTAGAAAACCAATGAAAAAAGTATTATGTATGCTGGCTCTTGCCATGGTTGCCACCGGTGGAGCTTTTGCACAGACAGAAAACGTTAAGACGGTAGAGAAA
>CAMFNC010000127.1 GCA_945965245.1 uncultured Porphyromonas sp.
AAACACAACACAACTCCTTGATTTACAAGCAACACGATTTTATACACATTTTGATCGCATCTTATACATAAATCAAGCACGTTTTATACATAAAATCATCCAACTTTATGCATGAAATTTCAGACAAACAACTTTACAATCGTAACTCATTGAGTCACAAACAAAAGAGAATATAATAAAAAGACATGAAAACTATCGGTCTATGCCGGTCTGCAACAAGGTACAATGACCATCGGGACACAACACAATATGACGAGCTATGGCCGGAATCAATACTGTTTGTCCGCGATGCAGGCACAAAGGATTGTGTTCGTTCAAATCGGTTGTCAGCATCAGACTGCCCTCCACACATATATATATGGTAAATCCTGCATGTGTATCAGGATGATAATGCCATTCTTCTCCATCCAAATCCAACAATTGCGTATGGAAGTAAGGACATTGTACTAAATCCGTGGTATTATTGCAGCGAACGTCATAAGCTGTCCGATAATCTTGTTCCACCGTGAAGTCAATGGCATCGGCAGCCCAATCGGTATGCAGTTCGCGAGCATTGCCGGCGGCATCGCGGCGGTCATAGTCATAGATACGATAGGTAATATCGCTGCTCTGCTGTATCTCGGCTATGAAGCAGCCTGCACCGATGGCATGCACCCTGCCGGCAGGCAAATAAAACACATCTCCGCGTTTTACTTCATGCCGTGCCAACGTTTGCATAAAAGTATTATCGGCAATGCGTTGTCTGTAATCCTCGGCATCGGTGGGTCTGGCAAATCCGCTGTATAGATAAGCTCCAGATCGGGCATCCATCACATACCACATCTCGGTTTTGCCCGAAGTATTGTGCCGAATGCGTGCCAATTTGTCATCGGGATGCACCTGAATGCTCAGATTGTCTTGCGCATCAATGAATTTGATAAGTAAGGGAAAATGCGTACCGAAGCGATTAAAGACCGATTGACCCACCAAATCGGTGCCATAATACTGCATCAAATCATCCAACGACCAACCGGCCAAAGCACCATCTGCCACCACACTGACATACCCCGGCACACCGGATATTTCCCAGCTTTCGCCGATTTTTTCGTCGGATGGAGTAAATCCTTTGAAAGGACGCAGAGCGGTGCCCCCCCATATTACCGGTTTCAGATAGGGAGTAAAGGTAAGCGGATAGAGCGCGGTATTCATTGGTTTTTCTGTGAACAATTTGTCAGTGAACAGTTTATCTGTTAAATTCGTTTCAAAGATAGTAAGTTATCCATTCAAAATTTTAAAACATGGCCAAATATATCGGCGCACACGTCAGCAGCAGCGGAGGCGTGGAGAATGCTCCGCTCAATGCGCATCAAATCGGAGCCAAATCATTTGCTCTTTTTACCCGCAACCAACGGCAATGGAACCCGGCACCACTGACCGCAAAAAGCATTGCACTTTTCAAAGAACGCATTACCGAATATGGTTTTGCACCCCAACATATCCTGCCGCACGACAGCTACCTGATTAATATGGGCAATCCGGACGAAGCCGCCCGCATCAAAAGCCGCGATGCTTTTCTGGACGAGATGCAGCGATGTGAACAACTGGGATTGCCCTTGCTCAACTTCCACCCCGGCAGCCACCTCAAAGAGATTTCGCCTGAGCAGTGCATGGATTACATTGCCGAGAACATCAATTACTGCTTGACTCACACCCAAGGGGTTACCGCCGTGCTGGAAAACACAGCCGGACAAGGGTCTAACCTGGGCTTTACTTTCGAGCAATTAGCCTATATCATTGACCGGGTGGAAGATAAAAGTCGCGTGGGCGTGTGCATCGATACAGCACACACGTTGGCTGCCGGCTACGAAATCCGCACCGCAGAAAGTTATGCCACCACATGGGAGGCATTCGACCACATCATCGGCTATCAGTACCTGCGGGGCATTCACCTGAACGACTCCAAGAAAGATTTGAGCTCCAGAGTGGATCGCCACGAAAGTGTGGGCAAAGGGGTGATGGGCATGGATTTATTTAGATTGATTATGAACGACCCTCATCTGGACGATATCCCCATCGTGCTGGAAACACCCGACCCCGACCTATGGGCAGAAGAGATAGCTCTGCTCTATCAAATGGCATAGCATATCATCTCGATCAAACACGTGCCACGAGTCTGCACCCAAACAAATATTTCGGCACAAACTACTACATATAATTGAAAAGGAAAGATGGGCCTTTTCTGAAATATTCCATACGATCGGCCACAAAGAGATTTTAGGAGGCTTGGAGTTTCAATTTCATCATTCTATTCTTAACTTTGAACGAGCATTGTATGTCCTGTTGGGCCTGCAACGCTTCTTATTCATGATTTCTTATGGCAAACAAAATCGCACTTATCACCGGCATCACCGGACAGGACGGCTCTTTCTTGGCCGAATTCTTATTGGAAAAAGGCTACGAAGTACATGGCATCATGCGCCGTTCCTCCTCATTCAATACGGGCAGAATCGAGCACCTCTACCTCAATGAATGGATTAAGGACACCAAGCAAAAACGCCCCATCAACCTGCACTACGGCGATTTGACCGATAGCTCATCGCTCATCCGCATCCTTCAGCTGGTGCAGCCCGACGAAATTTACAACCTTGCAGCCCAAAGCCATGTGAAAGTGAGCTTCGATGTGCCCGAATTCACTGCCGAAACCGATGCTTTGGGCGTGTTGCGCATCTTGGAGGCAGTGCGCATACTGGGTCTGACACACAAAACAAAGATTTATCAGGCATCTACTTCCGAGCTATATGGCAAAGTACAAGAAATCCCTCAAAAGGAGACTACGCCATTTTATCCGCGCTCTCCCTATGGTGCGGCCAAATTGTACGGCTTCTGGATTACCAAAAACTATCGTGAAAGTTATGGTATGTTTGCCGTAAACGGTATTCTTTTCAATCACGAAAGCGAACGTCGGGGCGAAACTTTCGTAACGCGCAAAATCACTATTGCTGCTGCACGCATAGCCCAAGGATATCAGGAAAAACTCTATCTGGGCAATCTGAATGCCCGGCGCGACTGGGGCTATGCCGCCGATTATGTGGAATGCATGTGGCTGATGCTACAGCAGGAAGAGCCGGAAGACTATGTGATAGCCACAGGAGAGACCCACACGGTGCGCGAATTTGCCACGCTGGCATTTCGAGAAGCAGGTATCGAATTGGAATGGCAGGGCAAGGATTTGGATGAAAAGGGCATTGACCGTGACACCGGGCATGTGCTGGTGGAAGTGGATGCCAAGTTCTTTCGCCCGTGCGAAGTGGATATGCTCCTGGGCGACCCCACCAAAGCCCGCGAAAAATTGGGATGGAATCCCACACAAACCTCATTCGACGAATTAGTGCGCCGGATGGTGCGTCACGATATGCGTTTTGTGCGCAAACTCTATCTGAAAGACCAGTTCCAAGCGTAACAAACTCCTATCACAATCATGAATAGCGAAAGCAAAATATATGTGGC
>CAMFNC010000128.1 GCA_945965245.1 uncultured Porphyromonas sp.
AAAATAAGAGAGTGGAAGTTTCTTCAGACGGTTGGCTATGTCGATGCGTGAGTTGGCACTCTCGTTATAAACATTGTCGTAAAGGCGCACATAGTCCCACCTTGCCACGATAAACATCACCAACAACATCACTACGATAACGACAATATAGTTTACAAGGGTCAGTTCTGCTGGTGTGGGAATACCCTCCAAACCGCCCAGATACTGGAAGAGAAACATAAATCCGACAATGGGCGGAAACATCTTGGTCAGATTCAGGATAGTATGAGAGAAAATAGACTTTTTCAGGTTCTTCGCTCCCTGATCCGACATGGCATATTTTTGCTTTAAGAAATTATTCATTTTTACCTCCTATTTTCCAGTTGGCGGCTTTTTGATATTCGTCCCACAGCTTTTTGTAGGCACCGCCTTGGGTTAACAATTCGTTATGTGTACCGCTTTCCACTATTTTGCCGTTTTCCATCACAAGGATTCTATCGGCATTAACCACGGAGGAGAGCCTATGGGCAATCATTAATGTGGTTTTGTCCTTTGACAGTTCCTTGAACGAAGCCTGAATAATATGCTCATTTTCGGGGTCGGCGAAAGCGGTCGCCTCGTCAAGGATGACAAAATCGGCGTTCTTCAGGAAAGCTCTCGCAATGGAAAGTCGTTGGGCTTCACCGCCTGAGAAATAGGTCCCCTTGGTACCGTAAACCGTATCCAAGCCCTTTTCTAAATTATCGACAATCTCTTTGGCTCCGGCCCTGACAAGAGCTTGCTCTATCTCCTCATTGCTGGCGTTGGGATTACCCAACAATAAATTCTCGCGCAGGCTCATCTTAAAGAGCTTGGACATTTGGAATACAAAAGCTATCTTTCGCATCAGTGCCGTTTTCTCATATTCCTTGATGTTGGTGCCTCCGACTAAAATTTCGCCTTCATCGGCATCATAGAAACGGGCTGCCAGACGTGCCACGGTGGTTTTTCCGCCTCCCGAAACACCGACCAAAGCAACAGTTTCTCCTTTGTTCACTTTGAAAGACACATTGTCCAGCACTTTTTCTTTCCCGTATGAAAACGAGACGTTCCTGAACTCCAGACCATCTTCAATTGCAGTTTTTCTGCCATAAGCGAAGTCGTCGTAATCCAAAGCGGCGTCAATTTTATCCAATGCCAACTCGGCCAAGTAGATGAAGTTTTGAATAGATGCACTACGCATCATAAAAACACCGAATACCGGACCTATCAACAGATAGATAACAGAATTGCCCAGCACCTGCCGCATGTCGCCGCCTGTGGTGAACAGCATGATGGCAACGGGTACCAAGAAGAATGCTGTGGAACTTGAAATTGCCTCGTACAGCGACATTTTGTTTTTGAATCCCATGCTCCACCATACCACGAAATCTTTCATCTTTACGATAAGCGAATAGAAACGTTCGAAACTCTCCACGCTCTGGGCAAAGGTCTTCACGACCGGTATGCCACGCACGTACTCCACCGACTCGGCGGAAAGGTTGGCAAGTCCTTCGTAGTATTCTTCCCGCATCTTCATACCCTTTTTGGTGCTCATGGTTGCCATCAACAACATGCTTATGACCATCGGTATCAGGCTCACCAAGCCTAATCGCCAGTCGAAAAGGAAGAAGAATACCAACAGCACGATGGGCGAAACGATGGTCATGGCAAAGTCCGGCAGCTGATGCGCCAGCATGGTGTGGGTCTCGCCCGCTCCATCGACAATGGTTTTGCGTAGGTTACCACTTTCGCGGTTGGCGAAAAAGCCCAACGGTTTCGCCATCATCTTCTTCACACTGAGCTTGATGATGTTTGCCTCTACCTCAAAAGCGAAGAGATGGGATACCATTAACGCAAAGAAATAGAGCAACATTCCTGCTGCGGCAAAACTCGCTGCCAGAATTGCATAGTACCGTATGGAAACTCCATCGACACTATTGCTCAAAATAATCCCGCTGACAATCTTATGGATATAAACCATAGGCATCAGCACCATAATCCCCGAGAGGGCTGAAAAAATCATCGCCAGCGGAAGCATATAGCCCTTCTTGCCTGCGTATGGCAGCAACCGCTTCAAAACGGGCGTTTTCTTCGGTTTTTTTGTAGTATTCATTTGTATTCAATTATGTTTGTTCATTCAACCCGAGTTTCGTTTGTATTTGTCTCCTTACCGAACAGGTTGAACTTTTGGAACAATATGGGAGTGACACAGAGGTCGGCAAGCAGTGCCGATACAATACCTGCTACGGAGAGTACCCCCATGTGTATAAAAGAAAGACTTTCAGAAGTAGTATAGACGGCAAAGTTGGTACAGATCACTATGCTTGTCAGCACAATCGGTGTTCCAATAGTGCGGAACGATCGGAGGATAGCCTTCCGATAATTGCCCCGGCGGTCGAACTCCAAATGCCCGTGGTTGATGAAGTGAATGGTATCATCTACTGCCAATCCGAGAATCATCGGCATGATGGTGGCGGTCATCATATCCAACGGATAGCCCAACCATCCCATCAGACCGCCTACCACCAAAGCAGGGGTAAGATTGGGTATCAAACCGATAAGTCCGATACGTACACTGCCGAAGACAAGCATCATCAGGATGCCGATAATCAGAAGTGAAATAGCGAAAGAAACCATCTGTCCGCGAGCTACATACTGCATCATCGCCGTAAACTGTGGAATGCTTCCTACGGTAGTGACTGTGGCTTTCGGGAAAAGCTTTTTGGCATGAGCAACAATATCGTTCAACTCCCGTTCTGTTTCTCCGGAATCGTATGAATTCATCTCGACCATCAGGCGAAGGCGCTGATAGTCGTAATCCATCCAATATTCAGCCTCACTGCCTCCTGCATTTTCGTAAAGAAGAAGCAATTGCGCCACCTCATCGGG
>CAMFNC010000129.1 GCA_945965245.1 uncultured Porphyromonas sp.
TGCACAAATCCACATCTTCTGCACTTTTATCCTCTGTGTAAAACATAGAGAAACACTGCAAATCCATCTCATTTCCATTTACTTACCTTCAATACTCGCCCTAATGCCCTTTCCGCTGATAGTTGCATAAATTAAAATCAATTTGTGTACAAAGTTTTCAGCCTTATAGGAAATGGAGAAAAAGAACTATCTTTTTGTAGTTTTTGAAGGTGACCTGCGTCTAATGAATAACGAATTTCCTTAAAAATGGAACAGCAAAGAAACGAAAAAGAATTTTCAGCCCTCGTCAATGAACACAAGAGTACCATCTATACCGTATGTTACATGTTTTCCAAGGATGAGAACGAAGTTAGCGATCTCTTCCAAGAGGTTCTGATTAATCTCTGGAAAGGGATGTCCGGCTTCAGACATGAGAGCGATGCGCGCACATGGATCTATCGCATCAGCCTGAACACCTGCATATCTGCCGATAGGAAAAAGAAACGGCTGCATACACAGCCGCTGGAGATGGATATCAACCTCTTCGATGATAATGATGCCGACACCAAGCAAGTCAAAATGCTCAATCGGCGGATTGGTAAATTAGGTCTTTTCGACCGTGCCATCATCCTGCTGTGGCTGGAAAACATGAGCTACGAAGAAATAGGCTCGGTGGTGGGCATCTCCGCCCAAAACGTTTCGGTGCGTCTGTTCCGCATCCGGGAGCAACTCAAACAAATGTCCAACGATTAAAAAACAACCTCAAATGGAAATGAATACAAATGAATGGGATGAGATGCGCACCCAACTCGGCATTCTCAAAAATAAAATGGAAGGTCAAAAGATTATAAATGACCGATTGATTAGCGACTCTCTGCGAGCCAAAAACTCTTGGATTGAGCGTTTCGTGTGGCTTGAAATAGCCTTGTTGCCTCTGGTTCTTCCCTTCTATTTCAATATGGTCGTGCGCTTTCATTTATCATGGCTGCCCTCTATATTATTGGCGATACTGGTAACAACGGACGTGATTATCGACTATAAAATAAATATCCTCCGAAGAGACGATTTCAAAACCGATAATGTGCTGAATACGGCGCAAAAACTACTTCGTATTAAAAAGTATCGCAAACAAGGCACTATCATCGGATTGATTCTGGTGGCGATTATTTTGGGATGGTTCTTCATAGACTTTTATTTCGTTACATCTGTCAATGTGGCACGATATGGTTCCCTGCCCAAAGCCATTCTGAGTGGCGGTTTTGTGGGCTTGCTTATCGGAGAGCTTGTTGTCTTTCAGATATATAAACGAATGCAACGCACTACCGATGAAATGATTTGCCAAATCGAAGAATTGAAAAAAGAAGAATAAACGAGCCTTCCAACCGAAGAACCGCTGCCTTTTCATCATGAAAAGGCAGCGGACACGATGAAAAAAGGTTCGATTTATTCCGATTTCAACACCTTGGCCGGATTACTACGGGCGGCTTTCATCACTCGGCTCAGGATACTGACATAAACCACCGTCATGCTCAGCAATGCCACACCCAGGAATATCCACATGCTTATATTGACCTGCCGGGTGTATTGCTGTATCCAGCGGTGCATCACCCAATAGCCCACCGGCAATGCCACCACCAATGCCGGAACGACCACGCGAGCATATTGACGGAAAAAGAGCAGCACGATGTCCCGAATACCGGCTCCGCTCACCTTACGAATGGCGATTTCTTTGCGCCGGTGATTGCAGTGCAGCGTGACCATGGAGTAGATACCGAAAATGGAAATCAGAATGGCCACCGCCGTCATCACGCTCAGCAGGCGCAGCAGATACCGCTCGCTGCGGGTATAGTGGGCATACTCGTCTTCCATGCTATTAAATTGGAATTGGTTCTGAGCGCCCACGGCGTATTTATTCATGATTTGAGAGATTTCTTTTTCGATGCGTGGAGCATCTTGGGGGCGACAGCGATATGCAAAGGCACTGCCTTGGGTTCGTGATTCGCCCCATGTGGTGTATATGGTGGGCAGCACGGGGTCGGTGGGCACGCCGGTATAGAGGTGGTGGATGATGCCCACCACGGTCCAGCTGCCCAGCTTTTTGCCAATGGGGTCTTTTTGGCCGAATTGCTTCACCGCCGCTTCGTTGATCAGGCATACATCCTTTTCGCCACGATGCAGATTACGTCCCTCCAAAATCCGGGTATGGAAAAATTGAGCAAAATCCTCACCGTCGCCCATGGAATAGCACTGATAGGTGGATTTCACTTTTTTACCTCCCACTTCGCTTTCGATGGTGGATGTGCTCCAGGAGCTCTGGGGAAGAAACGGCACGGGGAATACGATTATCTCCTGCACACCCGGCACTGCCCTCAGTTCGTCGATGGGATATTCGGTAAACTTATAATTATTTTCTGTGCTGATACCGTCGTAACTGCGCACACAATAGACATGTGTGCGGTCGAAGCCTGCCACTTGATTATCGTTGAGCCAATGTACCTGCATCATCAGCACCACGGTGCAGAATATCAGTAGAATGCCTGTGGCTATCTGCACCCACAGGCTGGTCATGGCAAAGCTGCTGCCACTGTGTGCCGAGGTGCCCGGACGCAGTGTGCTCTGGATACTTCGATTCATGAAGCGGCGCACCGGCAGATAGCCCGCCAAACCCGAAAAGAGCAGCAGACCACCAATGTAATAGAGTGCCATGCGCAGGAAGAACGGTCGCTCTGCCGTTATCTGCGAAAAATGAGCAAACGGCGGATAGAGCAATTCCATCAGCACCAGGCCCAAAAACAAAGATATCAGGATGATAAGGAAGTATTCGGTGAGCAGATATACAACCAGCTGTCCATCGCCGGCTCCATTGGCACGGCATAGAACCAATTCACGGCTGCGCAGCTTGATACGGTTGATAAAGAGCATCAGAAAATTAAAGAGTGCACTCAGCGTAACCAACAGTGCCACAATGGCAAAGATGCGCAAGTGGGAGTGGTGGATGGTGTTGCGTTCGGTGGGCAGGTCGGTAAACACCCGATTGAGCGGCACCGCTTTTACCCTCGGTTCTTGTGCATATTCATATTGCTTGGGCAGGCGGTTGATTTTGGCACAGAGCGAGTCTATATTGGCTCCCGGCTGCATCTTCACAAAGGTCATACCCATCCAGCTGCACCACTCTTCCTGCTTGCTCACATCGTGCAGGTTGTTTGCCATATAGATGGCATCGAAAGGAAGGTTCGTGTGATTGCCGGGGTCGGATAGCATGCCCAAATATCGTTCGTCGGTTTGCTGTAAATTCAAATTCTTTTCCCGAACCACCCGTTCGTTCAGGAAAAAACCGCCTTGAGGCAGTGCTGCGGGTCTGTGCTTGCGCCATGCTGGATAGAAAACATCGAAGAAAGCACTGTCCACCGTCAGCGTTTTGGCTTTCACCAGCGAGTCCCGGTCTGATAGCTTCACATCCCGCTCCCTTGTGCTCACCTGAGTGGCGGCTGCCACCTCCGGATAATTCATGCGGATATAAGTGGCCAGCGGAACCTGCGTATGCCTCAAATCACCCACTTGGTTTTCCAAATCGCGCTGCGTGAGCAGATAGATGCGCTCGCGCCCTTCCACTTTCGCATCGAAAGTCTTTTCATAGCGAATCCAACTCATCGTAAAGGCAAAAGCCGCAAATCCCACGGCCAGCCCGATAATACTCAGCCAACTCTGCGTGCGAAATTTGCCGAGGTTGCGCCATGCCATTTTAAGGTTGTGTGTAAACATCATTGCAGTAATATAATGATAATTGAATACATACCCTGCGGCAAAACCTATGCCAAACTTATAATATATTGAAAATCAATAAATTAGGAAAGCTTCGAACGTTGTGTTTGTGTTCGATATCGCACGTTTGTGCGTGCATTTCTGCACGGTTTGGAAGACATTGTCGGGAGATTGAAAAGTCCGCTTTCATATCCTTTAGCTTCCATTCTTCTCTGCGTATATCAAGTCCGAAGAGGCGCC
>CAMFNC010000130.1 GCA_945965245.1 uncultured Porphyromonas sp.
TCAATTTGTCTACTCAAACTTGCGTCTGCGCAGTTGGAAGTCGCGTCCCAAATACTTCTCTCGCACCACCTCATTTTCCGCCAATTGCTCTGCAGAACCCTCATAAAGCACTTTACCTTCGAATAGCAGATATGCACGGTCTGTGATGCTGAGCGTTTCATACACATTATGGTCCGTAATCAGGATGCCGATATTTTTGGTCTTCAGCTTAGCCACTATGCTTTGGATATCCTGCACGGCAATGGGATCCACACCGGCAAAAGGCTCATCCAGCATGATAAACTTGGGGTCAATGGCCAGACAGCGAGCTATCTCGGCACGTCTGCGCTCTCCCCCGCTCAGGCGGTCACCCAAATTCTTACGCACCTTTTCGAGGTGAAACTCACGAATCAGTTCTTCCAATCGCTCATGCTGTTGCTCCCGGGTTCTATCGGTCATTTCCAGCACAGAAAGGATGTTATCCTCCACGCTCATTTTGCGATAGATGGACGCCTCCTGCGGCAGATAGCCGATACCCAACCTGGCACGCTGATATACGGGCAATTGGGTAATATCTTTTTCTTCCAAAAAGATGCGCCCCTCATTGGGCACCACCAGCCCCACCGCCATATAAAACGTGGTGGTTTTACCGGCACCGTTAGGTCCCAGCAATCCAACTATTTCACCTTGCTCCAGCTCCACAGATACGTGGTTCACCACCGTGCGCTTGCCATATCTTTTTACTAAATCTTCTGTACGTAGTTTCATGCCACTTCCAACGAGGTATGATCAATTATCCTTTTTAATATGTGAACTGCATAGGCAACCCACTCACACGCACAAAGATAATGGTTATATTTGCGACAATAAGAGAAATAAACACATGATACGAAGATTTCTTGAAACATTGGGCGAATATACCCTATTAGTCATGCGTGCCATAGACCGACCCATCAAATGGCGCATGTTTTTCTCGCAGGTCATTCAGGAGATTCAAAAATTGGGAGTCAATTCCATACCCATTGTGCTGATTATATCCTTTTTCATAGGAGCAGTCATCACCATTCAGCTATCCATCAATCTGACCAATCCGCTCATACCGAAGTTTACCATCGGCTTCACGGCACGCGAAATCGTTTTACTCGAATTTTCATCCACGCTGATGTGTTTGATATTGGCTGGTAAGGTGGGCAGCAGCGTAGCTTCCGAGTTGGGAACCATGCGCGTTACCGAGCAAATCGACGCCATGGAAATCATGGGTATCAACTCGGCCAACTTCCTTCTGGCTCCACGCATCACCGGTTTCATGCTGTTTGTACCGGTGCTTTGCATCTTCTCCATGTTTGTGGGCATCGTGGGCGGATATATCGCCTGTTTGTTTATTTCCTCCGTTCCACCAGACGACTATATTTATGGCATCCAACTCTTTTTCAAGCCGTTTTTCATAGCTCATTCCATCGTCAAATCCATCGTGTACGCATTCATTATTTCTTCACTCTCCTGCTTCTACGGCTATACCGTGCGTGGCGGAGCTTTGGAAGTGGGCACGGCCAGCACACGAGCCGTGGTCAATAGCAGTGTGTTGATTCTGTTTTTCGACTTGATACTCACCAGTTTCCTGTAAAAATCTGCAAACCTCTATGATTGAAATCAAAAACCTCAAAAAATCTTTTGAAGACAGAGAGGTGCTCAAAGGCATCAACTGCACATTCAACAGTGGCGAAGTAAACTTGATTATCGGGCGAAGCGGAGCCGGAAAAACGGTCTTCATGAAAAGCATGATCGGGCTGATACCCCCCACCGAGGGCAGCATAGACTACGACGGGCGTAACATCGTACAGATGAATAAGAAAACCCTACGGACACTGCGCCGTGAGATGGGTATGCTCTTTCAGGGATCAGCACTCTTTGACAGCATGAATGTATTCGAAAACGTGCTCTTTCCCCTACAACTTTTTTCTCCACTCAGCCGAAGTGACCAAAAACAGCGTGTCAAAACCCTGCTCCAACGTGTGGGACTAGAAGATGCCGGACGCAAATATCCCAGCGAAATCAGTGGAGGTATGATGAAGCGTACGGCCATTGCCCGTGCCATAGCCCTCAATCCCAAATACCTTTTCTGCGATGAACCCAACTCCGGTCTGGACCCCAACAGTTCGTTGTCCATAGACAAGCTCATCATGGAAATCACACACGAACAAAATATCACAACCATTGTGAACACGCACGACATGAACAGCGTGCGCAGCATCGGCGACAAAGTCGTGTATCTCTTGCATGGCGAGCTGAACTGGGAAGGTAGCAGTCGCACTTTGGAGAGCGAAGGCACGCCGGAAGTCAAGATGTTCATCAACGCCAGTGAACTACCCATCTAATCTCCCTTTCCGCGTTCTATTTCAGTCGTTCGTCCGGAATCTCATCAGACTCCGGAGTCTTACATTGTACCTTATGCTTGCACATTATCACTTCTGTTTTTTATTAGGGAGAATAAGATTGTGTGGTGTGCCCCAAAATTTGTGTAAGAGTTTTTTTCAGTACCTCACAATGCACGCTTTTATATTGACTTTGGGTTTGAATTAATCTTGAAGTCGTACATAAAAACGACTTAAACCGATGCATTTAGCCCCACGGCTCACGCATTTGAAAATTTATAGATAGTCCATGTTGATAATGTCGGTAGGCTCTTTCGTGGCATTAACTTTTTGTAGTGCAGCAAGTGCCCTCTTCTTCTTTTCTTCAATCTTTTGAGAAAGAACAGTGCTATTTTATGGATGATATTGACATTCTCAGCGGCGTTGCCTTTCCGTCTTAAAAACTTATCTTCTCCCATAATCACATCCAGACGATAATGTAGGTTATTCTCTATCGCCCAATGGTCTGATAAGATGAAAGACTTTGTCTGGGTCTGAAAGAGAGGAGATAAAGTAAAGATTTCTACCCTCTCCGATCCGTCTTTTTTATTGTGTCTTTTCCTCGTCATCTTGTGGATGGATGCAGCCCCATCCACTTGTTCAAATCTTTATACCGCTCTATTTTTTTAAATCTCAGCGGTTCGACGATGGACTTCATCACGCTTCCAAGTCTATCAAATCAAGCAGTTCTGCGTAAGCCATGAAACTATTAGAGAAATAATTAGCGAAACTAAATTAAATAAAATTAGATTAAAATATGGGAGTTGCATCGAGAATCTGTAACACCTTGTTTCTATGTGTGTCGATGGTTTGACAAATAAATAATCTTAACTATATTTGCCTATGCCTTTTGAATGTAAGAAAAACGCATCTCCGAAAGACAATAAACTAATATCAAATAATTAATAAATCTAAATCATCCAAAGTTATGATCATTGGAATTCCCAGAGAGATTATGCATGGTGAGGCACGCGTTGCCGCGGGGCCTGAAGTGGTGCAAAAGTTTGTGAAAGACGGTTTTACCGTATTGGTGGAAAAAGGTGCCGGCAACGGTGCGCTCTATCACGATGAAGATTATGCCAAAGCCGGTGCCGAAATGTTAGACGGACCCAAAGCCATCTATGACCGTGCCGAACTGATTCTGAAAGTGAAAGAACCACTCTTCAATGAAGAACTGAATATGCATGAAGTGGATATGATGCACAAAGGTCAATACCTTATCACCTTTATTCACCCGGCTTCTCCCATTAACCACGATATGGTGCGCAAATTGGCCGCACAAGGAGTGACCGGTCTGACTTTGGACGGCATCCCCCGCATCAGTCGCGCTCAGAATATGGATGCCTTGACCTCTATGAGTACTTGTGCCGGTTACAAGGGTATCCTGATGGCTGCCGATGACATTACCAAGTTCATGCCTCAGATGTTTACGGCTGTTGGTCGCATTGAACCTTGTAAGGTTATGGTTATCGGTGTGGGTGTGGCCGGTCTGCAAGCTTTGGCTACTGCCAAGCGTTTGGGTGCCGTTACGTATGCTGCCGATATTCGTCCTGCTGCTGCCGAACAAGCCAGCAGTCTGGGTGCCAAGGTGATTGACACGGGTGTACCTGCCGAGTTGGCTATAGCTCCTGGTGGTTATGCCAATACGCTGCCTGCCGATGTATTGGCCAAGGAACGCGAAATGCTGCGTGAAACCATTCAGGATATGGATATCATCTTCTGCTCGGCTCTGATTCCCGGTAAGATTGCTCCAACCATCATCACCGAAGAAATGGTCAAGGGCATGCGCCGCGGCTCTGTAATCGTGGACATCTCCATCGACCAAGGCGGTAACTGCGAAATCACTCCTGCCGGTACCAAGGAATACAAGCATGGCGTGCTGTTGGAAGGTATCAAGAACATCCCGGGTATGTTGCCCACCAGCTCTACTTGGATGTTTGCTCAGAATATGTATAACCTCGTAAGCTATTTGGTGAAGGATGGCAAGATGTGCCTCGATTTCACCGATGATATTACCGGTTCCATCGTGGTAACTCACGAAGGTGAAATCCTGCATAAGGGAGCCCGTGAAGCCATGGGTATGTGCTAAAATATTTCCTGACGGACCGAGACTCCTCTTATTCGAAGAGCGTCTCGGTCTGTTTTTTTCTTAAACCTATTAAAATAATGTCTCCACTCATTCTGATTGCCATCTTCATAGTGGCAACCTTGGTGGGCTATATGCTCATCAAAAAAGTGCCCAGCATGCTGCATACACCGCTCATGTCCGGGATGAATGCTTTGAGCGGTGTAACCGTATTGGGAGCAATAGCCGCTACTGGCATTGCATATAAAAGCGGTAGCCAAACCTTGGCCATAATCATCGGTTTTGTGGCCATTGTACTGGCCACCATTAACGTGGTGGGAGGTTTCGGCGTTACGGATCGTATGCTTCGTATGTTCGACAAAAAGAAGAAAGGAGGGGCGAACTAACCATGGAAACCCTATATATAATTACCTGCGTGGTGCTATCGCTTATTGTGATGGCTGGCATTGCCTTGATGAGCAAGGTAAAAACTGCACGTACGGGAAATACGCTTAGTGGCATCGCTATGTTGCTGGGTATTATTCTGATATTGATTTACAATAAAATTTTATCGATTTGGATTGTCTAT
>CAMFNC010000131.1 GCA_945965245.1 uncultured Porphyromonas sp.
TTCAGCCTAATCATTTCTATATATTCCTCAGCCTTCACATTATCACGTTTTTCAAACTCCATATCATACTGCTGACCATCACAAATTTCGATGGCCAATCGGATAAACGGAGCCAATATACGCTCCAGCATTTCGCCTCGATAATATTGAGAAAGGATTTGTATCGAATACAAACTCATGGCATCGCCGGATAGGATAGCTTGATTGGCATTCCATTGGGTATGAACAGCCGGTTTGCCTCTTCTTGTGGGAGAATTATCCATCAAATCGTCATGGAGCAAAGTGAAGTTGTGATAGACTTCCAGTGCTGCCGCAGCAGCTAAAGCCGGCTCCGGTTGGCCACAATTGAATGCCTGACAGGCTGCACAGCAGAGCAGTGGCCGTATGCGTTTGCCGCTGTTTTGAAGCGTATAGGAAATGGGCGTGTATAGTGATGCGGGCTTGCGTTGAGGTAAATCCAAGGTCTGGAGGAAAGCCTCTATCTTTTCACGTAGTTCTGAATGAGTATTCATATTAAAATATGTGGAACCATAAAGGTAATAAAGTTACCTGAACCATGGGGGAAAATCAATCTTGGGGATAAAAAGAAAATATCAGCAATCGTTTGGTTTCGTTCGTTATCGGATAATGAGCAGAGCGTAATAGTGACGGCAGCCAGAGAATACAATCTGCAGCATAGAGCGCATAAAAATCTTTTCTCAAGGCATGATCCAGATGCCGGTCTATGAATACCCTGCTGACTTTACGACTCCCATGCATACCGTAGGGTCTGATGCGTTCTCCGCTTTTCACGGGAGCAAATACCGAATTTTTCGGGAGAAGATCGGCATCGAAATAGACCCTATATGCACTTGGCTGTAAATCATCTGCTGTATAAAGCTCTTTCCATTCACAAGTAACGTTGCCATAAGGCAATCTGATGATCACAATCGGTTGAGCGGCATCGGGCAGCTTTACCGCAATGGGTAAGCATTCTGATGTTTCCTCTTTGGGCGATAACTCCAACTTTTTTTGTCCTCTGACCAATCGGTGCGTATGACTGAAGAATACAGCTCCCGCAGGTTTGTGCAGTGCGGAGGCTATGTCTTCACATTGCAATCGGTTAAAGCCGTATGGATGCAACCACTCGTATAAAATGGTACAATGCGACGGATACCGGAGAAGTGGGGCAATGAGATAATCATTGCCCATACGACACTCTTTGTCAATTTGATGAAGTAGGGTGTTGAGTAAGTCTTCGGTCTCGGACAGATTTTTTCCGGTACGGCAAACCGCATCCACAAAAGAGGGGTTTAGCAATTCAAATTCGGGCACGATATGATGCCGAATGACATTACGCTTATATTCCGTGGAAGCGTTGGTCGAATCTGTGCAATAAGCAATATTTTCTTGTGACAGAAACCATTCGATTTCTTTTCGTGATACATCCAGTAGGGGGCGGATAATACGACCATCACGGGTATAACGCATGCCTCTAAGCCCTCGAATGCCGGTACCCATGGATAGGTTTAGCAATATGGTTTCGGCTTGATCGTTTCGGTGATGAGCCAGAGCTATTTTTTCTATTCTCAAGGTTTGAGATAGTTCTTCGAACCAATGGTAACGCAATTCACGTGCCGCCATTTCGATGGAGCAACCCTGTTTTTGGGCATAATCTGTCGTGTCAAAGTGTTTGATATGCAGTGGAATATTCATGTCTCTGCATAAATCCTGCACATACCTTTCATCGGCATCACTTTCCGCTCCGCGCAGTCGGAAGTTGCAATGTGCGGCGGTAACGGCATATCCCCATAAAGAAAGAACCCTTAGTAGAGCCACCGAGTCGGCACCTCCACTAAGGGCAATGATTACGGGTTCGCCCGGCAAAAGCAAATGTTCGCACTCGATGGTTCGGCGCACCACATCGGCCAAGGCTCTCATGTTAGTCTTATTTTTTATCCGCTTTTCCTAAAAGAGCCGGATCTACCATGATGCGTCCGCAGTATTCACACACGATGATTTTTTTGTGCAGTTGCACATCCAATTGTCTTTGGGGGGGGATTTTATTAAAGCATCCACAACAAGCATCGCGTTCCACGGGCACGACAGCCAAACCGTTCATTGTGCCTTTGCGGATACGTTTGAACGCATTGAGCAAGCGTGGTTCGATGGTAGCCTCGATTTTCTTGGCATCCATCATCAGTCTTTCTTCATCTTGCTTGGTCTCAGCAATGATGGTATCCAGTTCACCACGTTTTTCTTCCAGAGCCTGTTGGCGATCTTGCATATTCGCTTCCAAATCAGCTATCCGCTGTTTGCGATCTTCTATCTCTTCGGTAAATTCGCGGATATTCTTTTCTGCCAATTCCACCTCCAGATTTTGGTATTCGATTTCCTTGGAGAGGTTGTCGTATTCGCGGTTGTTTTTTACGTTATTGAGCTGAGTCTGATATTTCTCAATCAGATTTTTGGCCGTAGCAATTTTATTTTTTTCGCCTACGACTGCTTGTGCTTCACCGCGGTTTTCGGCATTGTAGTTTGCCAAGCGGGTTTTCATCCCCTCGATTTCGTCTTCGAGGTCTTCCACTTCGAGCGGCAGTTCGCCACGGAGAGTTTTGATTTCATCAATCTTATAAAGAATCTTTTGCAAGTTACCCAGAGCAATGAGTTTCTGCTCCACGGTCTGGTCTTCGGGTTCTGCTGCTTTTCTTTTTGTAGCCATAGTTGCGTTATAAATAATGTACCGGATTGGCACAGATATTACTTAAATGGACGTCAAAGTTAGGGAATTTATCCGAAATAATTCGGCTAAATAATTCAGTTGCTGCCAGTTCGCTCTCGTAATGCCCCACCGTTACCAGCATCGGATGCCCTTCCACATCGAAATAATCGTTGTATTTGGCTTCTCCGGTAATGAACGCATCGGCTCCGGCACGCCGAGCTTCGCGCCATAGGAAAGCCCCGGCTCCTCCGCAGATGGCCACACGTTTGATTTTTTCGGTCATGCATTCGGAGTAACTTATTGTTTGCGCGCCAAATATGGCTTTCACGCGCTGTAAGAATAGAGTCGGATTGATAGCTTCGGGCAGATCACCCACAATGCCGGCACCGGCTTGCTGCCATTGATTGGCCAGTGGAACGAAGTCGTAGGTAGGCTCTTCGTAAGGGTGATTTTGAATTAGAGCCTGTTCCACCCGATGTTGTAGGTATCGTGGTAGAATTACCGATACTTGTACTTCTGCTTCGGTGTGTAGCTTTCCCGTTTCTCCCACGAAAGGATGAGCCGAGCTTCCGGCACGAAAAGTGCCATGCCCTTCCAGATTGTAACTGCATCGGTCATATGCTCCAATGTGTCCGGCACCTGCATCCCAAAGTGATCGGCGCAAGCGTTCGGCATGTGCCTGTGGCACGTAGCATACCAATTTGAGCAGCATGTCGCTCATCGGTTGCAATGGGCGAACAGCTTGCAGAGCAAACTTTTCGGCCAGCAAAACATTCAGCCCCTTGCCGGCGTTATCCGCATTGGTGTGTGCTGCATAAATCGTCAGGTCTTGTTTGATGGCATATTGTACGCAGCGTTGAATGTAATTGGCGCCGGTGATTTCTTTGATAGATTTGAAAAGCAATGGATGGTGGGCAATAATCAGGTTGCAGCCACACGATACCGCTTCCTCCAATACGGCTTCTGTGATATCCACAGCCAGAAGCACTCCGGTGGCCAATCCTTTCGGGTTGCCCACCTGGATGCCACTGTGGTCATAGCTCTCTTGCAGAGCCAAAGGGAGACTCTGCTCCAAAACATCTAATATCCTGCGAATGGAAATATCCATTTTATTTCGTGGGCAGAGGCTTGAGGTCAAGGAAAAGCTCGTCCAATTGTGCTGATTCGAGCACCGAAGGAGCATCAATCATCACATCGCGTCCGGCGTTGTTTTTCGGGAAAGCGATACAGTCGCGGATGCTATCCAAACCGGCGAAGAGTGAAACCCAGCGATCCAAGCCATATGCCAATCCTCCATGAGGAGGTGCACCATACTTAAAGGCATTCATCAGGAAGCCGAATTGCTCTTCGGCACGTTTGGGCGTGAAACCCAATACTTCGAATATCTTATGCTGCAAGTTGCTTTCGTGGATACGGATAGAACCTCCGCCCACTTCCACGCCGTTGATAACCATGTCGTAAGCATTGGCACGAACTGCTCCCGGATTGCTGTCCAAAAGAGGAATATCTTCGGGTTTTGGCGATGTGAAGGGATGGTGCATGGCGTAATAGCGTTGGGTCTCTTCGTCCCATTCCAATAAGGGGAAGTCCACCACCCACAGACAGGCAAATTTATTTTTGTCGCGCAATCCCAGTTGGTTACCCATCTCCAATCTCAGTTCGCCCAACTGCTTTCTGCATTTCATTGCATCGGCACCACTGATAATCAAAATCAAATCTCCGGCGTGGGCTCCCATACGCTCTGCCAAGGCTTTCATTACATCGGAAGTGTAGAACTTATCCACGCTGCTCTTGATGTCACCATTGGCTGCAATCTTGGCATATACCAAACCTTTGGCTCCTATTTGCGGACGTTTTATCCATTCGGTAAGGGCGTCCAACTGCTTGCGTGTATATTCGCCGGCACCGGGCACACAGATACCTCCTATATAGGCGGCGTCATCAAAGACGCTGAAGCCATGACCCTGCATGATGTCTTGGATTTCGACCATAGGCATGCCAAATCGCAGATCCGGTTTGTCTGAGCCGTATTTGCTCATGGCTTCGTGCCAGCTCATGCGTTGGAATGGCGTTTGGATTTCCATACCCATGATGCTGCGGAAGAGGTGCGCGGCCATGCCTTCAAAGGTTTCCAATACATCCTGCTGCTCCACAAAGCTCATTTCGCAGTCTATCTGCGTGAATTCGGGCTGACGGTCGGCACGCAGGTCTTCGTCACGGAAACACTTCACGATTTGGAAATATCTGTCCATACCGCTGACCATCAAGAGCTGCTTGAAAGTTTGCGGAGATTGTGGCAAAGCGTAGAATTGACCCGGATTCATACGTGAGGGCACCACAAAGTCTCGTGCACCCTCCGGAGTGGATTTGATCAGCATAGGTGTTTCTATCTCCAGAAAACCTTGACCATCCAGATAGCGGCGCACTTCAAAGGCCATGCGGTGGCGCAATTCGATATTGCGGCGCACACAGTTACGGCGCAAATCCAGATAGCGGTAGCGCATACGTAGTTCATCGCCACCGTCTGTATCGTCTTCGATGGTAAACGGGGGCACCTCGGAGCGGTTCAGAATTTCCAATGCATGCGTTTCTATTTCTATTTCGCCGGTAGGCAAATTCGGATTTTTGCTGTATCGTTCTGTCACCTTGCCTTCTATCCGGATAACGAACTCGCGACCCAGATGAGCGGCAGTGTCGGCCAGTCTCTCGTCTATGGTCTCTTTGTTGAAAGTAAGCTGTGTGATGCCATATCTGTCGCGCAGATCCACAAACGTGATACCACCTTTGCGGTGCACACGCTGCACCCATCCGCACAAGATTACTCTGCTGCCGGCATCGTTCAGGCGCAGTTCGCCACAGGTTTTATTCCTATACATGATATATTGAGTTTGATTTGATTATCCATATATATATGATGTGCAAAAGTACACATAAAACGCGTTTAGCCGTATGCTTAATAAGGTTGCAGGTTCAACCCCTCACATAATTGTGCAAATGGTTTGAACTTTTCGCTCAAAAACTCCATCTTTTCTTTTGCCGTGATAGGCATTTTATCGGTCAGGGTCTGATCTACCTCGATGTGTAGGATCAGGTCGCTGTTATGCAGTTTGGTACGCATGAAAAACAGTAGATGGCCTGTATATTCTTCCAGCCTGTTTTGGATGTCTTGGTTCGGCAAAATTACTTTCATCTGAGGGTATCCCTGTTCAGTAGCCTCCAATTGGGGAAAAATCTGCTCCATGGCTCGAATCAGCAATTGATGTTCAGGATTTACCTTGTGGCGGGCAAATTGCAACCACAATTCCTGCATACGATCCACGGTTACCGGCTCGTGCATTTCTGCCACCTGCGGTGTGGCTTCACGCTCCTTTCGAACTGCCTCTTCTTTTTCTGCACGCAGCCCTGTCAGCGACAAACGGCCAGAGTATCTGGTCGAAGAACTTCTTGGCATGGGATTGGGAGATGGTTTAGAGGGAGCAGGCGAGGAGGCTATTGTATTTATTGATGCTGATGTCCGAGGGGGTGTTTGCGTTGCAGTGGCAAGAGTTTGCGTTTGGACGGGTGTTGGGGATTGTATAGGTGCACTCGGCGATACTTGAGGTGCTGTGGCAGTCGTTACACCAGGAGCATGTACGGTGGGAGTGGGCAGTGAGCCGCTTTCGGGCAGCATGTTCAGTTCGGTATTATAGATAGAAGCCAGACGCATCAGACACAATTCCACGTGTAGCCGTTTATTGCTGCTTTGTCTGTAATTCAGATCACATTCGGTAAGCAAACTGATGGCACGGTATAAGAAAGCCGCAGGGCAGGCCGCCGCCGTCTCTTTGTAACGCATGGTCACTTCCTGCGGTTTTTCCAGCAGATGTTCTGTGCCGGGGTGTTGCATCACCATCAGGTCGCGCATGAAAGTCGATAGACCGCTTAGTATCAACTGCCCATCGAAGCCTTTGGAGAGAAGTTCGTCCAGAAGCAACAATAGACTTACGTAATCGCCGGTAAGGAGGAGTTGCACAATGCGGAAGTAATAGGTGTAGTCCAAAATGTTCAGACTTTCGATGGTCTGCGCATAGGTCAATTTGCCTTCGCAATAACCGGCTATGCGGTCGAAGAGGCTCAAGGCATCACGCATACCGCCATCGGCTTTTTCGGCAATCACATTGAGAGCCTCCGATTCGGCATCTATGTTTTCGGATGCAGCCACATACGCCAGATGGTTGGCAATATCTGATACGGTAATGCGGCGGAAATCAAATATCTGGCAGCGAGATAGGATGGTGGGCAGGATTTTGTGCTTTTCGGTGGTGGCAAGGATAAAAATAACGTGTTCGGGCGGCTCTTCCAATGTCTTCAGAAAAGCGTTGAATGCCGCTTGTGAAAGCATGTGTACCTCGTCTATGATATAGACCTTATACTTGCCAATGGCGGGAGGGATGTTTACTTCGCTGATGAGCTGACGTATATCGTCCACCGAGTTGTTAGAGGCCGCATCCAATTCGTACACATTCATGGATCGTTGTCCGTTGAAAGCACGGCAACTCTCGCATTCGTTGCATGCCTCACCATCGGCGGCACGGTTGGTGCAGTTGATAGTTTTGGCCAAAACACGTGCGGCGGTAGTTTTGCCCACACCGCGAGGACCGCAAAAGAGGTAGGCATGTGCCATCTTATTGCTTAGGATGGCAATTTTGAGTGTATGTGTCAGAGCCTCTTGCCCCACCATGCTGTCAAACCGATCGGGGCGATATTTTCGGGCAGAGACTATATATTGTTGTTCCATAATCTTGTGAGCTACACACAAATATAACAACAGCCACGCATATAGCCAACAGCCGTCTGCGGGTTGAGGCTGTATTCCTCTCAAAAACCACGTGTTTTTGGTCTAAGCTCGGTCATGAAAAAATATTTCATTAAGAATACAAAAATGAATCATTTTTCTGTCTGTCGGATGTGTTGATTTTTTTATGCATAAAATGAATTT
>CAMFNC010000132.1 GCA_945965245.1 uncultured Porphyromonas sp.
TATTTGCTATTGCTTACCCGGCTGATGGTGCTGATGTCGAAGCCCGTATCCTCTGCCACATCTTTTAAAATCATGGGTTTGAGGTCTTGCGTTTCACCCGATTTGATAAAGTCGTTTTGACGTATCGCAATGGCCTGCATGGTGCTTAGCAGCGTATTACGTCGCTGTTCGATGGCTTGGATAAACCACCGTGCCTGTTCCACCTTTTGTCTGGCAAAGTTCAGAGCCTCACGTTTCTCGCGCGATTTGGGCGATTTATCTGCCCGATAATCCTCCACCATCCGGTGATAATGAGGATTGACCCGAAGCGGCGGCAGCATCCGCTCATCGGTGAGTGAAATAAACGGCTCGCCATCTATTTCCTCCACAATAAAATCCGGATGCACCTGCATCAGATTACTCTCGCTTCTATCCTCCAATCCATTGCCGGGTTTGGGGTTCAGAGCCGTAATTTCACTCATGGCGTCGGACAATTCCTCTTCGGATAAATTCAAATTCTTGCCCAGCCGCTCAAAGCGTTTGTTCACCACATCTTCATAATGGTCTTTCAGTAGCCGACAGGCCAAAGCCGACGCCGGTGTGCCTGGCTTGCGGTGCAATTGTATCATCAGACATTCGCGCAGATTTCGTGCCGCCACACCTGCCGGTTCCAGAGCCTGCACGCGAGCAATGAGTGCTTCCAATTCCGCTTCGTCAGTTTCGATTCCGGCTTTGAATAGCAAGTCGTCTTCTATTTGCAGTGTTTCGCGATGCAGATAGCCGTCCGGGTCAATGTTACCGATGATATAGGGAGCCAATAACCGCTCGCGTTCCGAGAGTGGCTGCAATTCCAATTGCTGCATCAGCGATTCGCCAATGGAGGGAGCCGCAGCAGCAAAGGGGATTTCTTCGTGTCGGCTGTTGCGGTCATAGAGTTGTCGCAGTTTGTATTCGGGAATATCGTCTTCGCTGCCATAGTCACCCAAATCAAGCGAAGCATCATCATCCATATCGTGACGCTCTTCTTCGGCTGTTTGGTCGGTAGGCACATCGAACGACTCGTCCAAAGCCGGATTCTCTTCTAATTCCTTGGTGATACGCGCTTCCAACTCCATGGCAGGCAGTTCCAGCAATTTGATTTGTTGGATTTGTGCCGCCGTGAGCGACTGTTGCAGCTTCTGGGTGAGGGATTGTTTCAGCATTGCCGAGCCACATCTTGGAGGTGAATACCATTAGAACCCTTGACCAGAATGAAGCAGTCCAATAGCGGATGCGCTTGCAGATGAACCGTCAGAGCCTCCACATCGGCAAAGGGAATCACATGGTCGGGCACATCGTGTGCCACGGCAGCAAATTCGCTGCCCACCAGATAAATCCGGCTACACACTCCCAAAGATAAAATCAAATCTAAGATTTTGCGGTGTGCCGATGCACTCTCCTGCCCCAACTCCAGCATATCGCCCAAAATCGCCACATGCCGACTTTCCGTTTCGATAGCGCAAAAATTGCGTATGGCCACCTCCATGCTGGTGGGGTTGGCATTGTATGCATCCACTATCAACCGATTGCGTTCCGTCTGCACAAACTGGCTGCGATTATTGGTCGGGGCATATTCGGTCAAAGCCTTCAGGATGTCTATCTCGCTCACATCGAAAAAGCACCCAACGGCAATGGCTGCCAACACATTGGGCAGATTGTATTGCCCCACCAACTGCGTATGCAACAGTTTTTCCGGATACGGACAAACCGTCTGCGGCAGCGACCATGCCAGAGAAAGAAATCCGCTGCGTACCGAGGTAATCAGACGTGCCGATACACCATTGCCCGGCGTGGTGCCATAATCCACAGAGGGAATGCCTGCCGCCATGGCGCACAACGTTTCGTCCGAACGATGCAGGAACACCCGACCGCCATGTGCACGCAGGTAATCATAGAGTTCGCCTTTGGTCCGCCTGACTCCTTCGGTAGAGCCAAACCCTGCCAAATGAGCCAGTCCCACATTGGTAATGATGCCATAGTTCGGCTCAGCTATCTCCACCAATTCGCGAATGTCGCCCGGTTTGCTGGCACCCATTTCAATGACTGCCAACTGATGCTCCGCCTTCAGGTGCAACAGCGTCAGCGGCACACCGATTTGGTTATTCAGATTACCCTCGGTATAGAGAATATTGTATTTGCGGCGCAATACGGCGGCCGTCAGCTCCTTGGTGGTAGTCTTGCCATTGGTGCCGGTAATGGCTATCACAGGCAAATTCATTTGGCGACGATGATACCGAGCCAATTGCTGCAATGTGCGCAGCACATCCTCCACCAGCAGGCAGCGCGCATCGACGGCGGCCACATCGGCATCATCCACCACAGCGTATGCCGCTCCGGCTTGCAACGCTTGCTGTGCATAACGGTTACCATCGAATCGCTCGCCACGCAGGGCAAAGAAGATGCAGCCTTCCACGATTTGGCGGCTGTCCGTGACCACCACAGAGTGCTGCGTATAGAGGGAGTAGAGTGTTTCTATGTCGGTTGTCTTCATGCTTATGATGGATAGTGGTTAGAATAGAGCGTTTGGCGGAGTTTCCTCGCCACCCTCTTTCATATGTTTAAGGTAGCAACTGCGGCAGAGCGGTTTATATTCGTCCAATTCGCCCAACATCACCTGCTGTTCGGCAGAGCTGAGGCGGTAACTGTAATTGGCCAGGCGACCGCACTCCACGCAAATGGCATGTACCTTACTCACCGAGTCGGCTATGGCGCAGAGCTGTGGCATGGGGCCGAACGGGCGGCGGCGGAAGTCCATATCCAATCCGGCAATCACCACGCGCACCCCTTGGTCGCTGAGAGCCTGCACCACATCCACCAATCCTTCGTCGAAAAACTGGGCTTCGTCTATGCCCACCACATCCACCTCCGAGCTCATCAAGAGGATATTATTGGAGTGATTGACCGGCGTGGAGTCTATGGCATTGCGATCGTGACTCACCACCTGCTCTTCATCATATCGGGTATCAATGCTCGGCTTGAATATCTCCACATGCATCTTGGCAATGCTGGCTCGACGCAGGCGGCGCATCAGCTCTTCCGTTTTGCCACTGAACATGGAGCCACATATTACCTCTATACTGCCACGCTTACGCTTGCCGCCGGGCAAATTATCTTCTATTTCGTAGTGCTCCATGATTCAATAAGGCTGCGTATGGATAATTCTACTGCCATCGGGTTGCTCTGCCATCTCCACACGCAGCGCGCCTTCTGGCAGCAGCTTTTCCAGCACTTCGGGCCATTCGATGAAGCATTTGCATCCGCTTTCGAAATAATCCTCGGTGCCGATGTTCAAGGCATCCTCCAAATGTTCCAATCGGTAGCAATCGAAGTGATATATCAGTTCGCCCGAAGGCTCTGCCCGGTATTCGTTGATGATGGAAAAGGTGGGACTATTGATAACGTCCGCCACCCCCAAATGCTCGCACAGTGCTTTGATAAAAGTGGTTTTGCCGGTGCCCATGGGAGCGTGAAAAGCCAGCACGCGATGGTTGGTCAGCTCATTGACGGCAAATGCAGCTGCCACTTCGGGCAGTTCGTCCAGAGAATGAATGGTGTATTGTGCCATGATGTAAGGATTACGATGGTATATGTTTACCGACATATCTATCGCGGCATCATGGTCACGATGGGCACCAGCATTTCCTCCATGCTGACCCCGCCGTGCTGGAAGGTGTCGCGATAGTATTGCACATAATAATTATAGTTATTGGGATAGGCAAAGAAATCATCATTTTGGCAGAAAACGAATTTATCCGAAATGCTCTGCCGGGGCAAGCCCACCGCTTCGGGATCTTTGATTTCGAAGAGTTCTTTGGGATTGTAACTCAGCGTTTTGCCCGTTT
>CAMFNC010000133.1 GCA_945965245.1 uncultured Porphyromonas sp.
TATCCGTGGGATAAATAAGACAGAAGGGATAATCCCCAATAATGTTTCACTAAAAATTTATTAAGCAATGAAAAAAGTAATTTTTACTCTTGCCTTGATTTTGACAAGCGTGTGCATGGCAAATGCACAAATGGTTAACGACGGAATGTTTAATTCCGATGTCGAAATGTTCGGCAGAACGGTTTACACCGGCACTTACAATGGGCATGCAACTCCCACTGTTATGAACGGCATCAATCTCTCCGGAAACAAACAGTATGCGTGTGCGTTCAGTATTGACAACAACGATTATCTGGATGGTTCTTTTACGGTGGGACCTCATGCCATTGAGATGCACAGTCTCACGGCTCTAAGCGGCCCAGGCACTTACAATGTGGAAGGAACCATCAGAATTTTAATCGGCACATATCCTTTTAGCGGAACGATCACCGTCACATCCATGGATGGAACTAATTTGGTTTTCAGTAGCAATATTTATACCTCATGGGGTAGTAATTCTCAATTCAGTTTCTCCGGAACCAAGTAGCCATGATAAAAAAATCTATCTCTTGTTTTTTCATCACGGCACTATTTTTGCTGACGGCGGTTTCCTGCAAGGGTGACGAAGAAATCACCAAAACTCCCGTAGCAGAGAAATACTTGACCGAAGCTCGCAACATCATGAAAGACTGTATCGTGGTGAATGCCAAAGCTATGATGGGCACAGTGGATAAGACCCTGCTACCACAAGGATGTCCGCTTAAATACTATCTGACGTGGAAAGACGAAAGAAACCTGAAGATGGAAATTCGGGCTTTTTCCGTGGGCAAAATGCCTCTAACCATTACATTTGCCATCAATCTAAATTTCATCCAACTAAACTCTTGGGAAAAAAACGAGTATCAAGGTGAGGGATGGATCAAATTTCAGGGAGAAGGCGGAGTAACTGATTATATCGGCAATCCCAACACCGAATACGAAGGAGACAGCGAGCACAGCGGTGGCGGCAGCGTAATTGGCTATCTGAATGTTAAAACACATGAAGTGGAATTTATCACCAATTTCAATGTGATGAACTTCAGTAGCGATGTGTATCGGCAAAAGATAGACCCCACGCGCATAAATCGCTACGATGCCGAATTTGCCCAATACGAAAAAGATTTGGAAAAGTACAAAAAAGAACACGGCATACTTTAGATTAGAGAATGATGAAGAGCGGGGATGGCTCATGAGCTTTTTCATGATGCCATCCCCGTAATGTGTGTTTCAGTATCAATTAATAAACGTCAACTCAATATAAGAGAATAACCATACAAATTCCGTGTATCAGCCCATCCTTCCTCCCCAAGGAGCTCGAATGGCGGAATGCAACGGAAGCGATATGTAGCGCAAACATATGGCTCAATATCCTATTTGCAGATTCGATATACCACTCCCGTAGTGCGCAAACGTGCACTACGCCCACCTCCGAAAGGATATCTGCGCAAGCGCAAGCAAGCTCCTCATAACTCGCTGTATGACAGCAGCTGATTTTTTATGCACAAATCGATTTTATTTTATGCATAAATTTTTCGGCATACCACAAACTCTTCTGTCTGTCAACTTTTTTCACTACCTCACAGGAGATACTTGTCGAAGAAAGTATTGAGAGGCTTGGGAAAGGGATATTGACGGAGTTCGCTCATGGGTATGGGCAAGTAATTGGAATTGAATTGTGTTGGCACACCGGATGTGACCGGAGGCAATTCGACCCTATAAAAGGTGATGATGAGTTTGCGGTGTGTAAGCAGGTGTTTGCAGGTATATAGAGGCGAGGAAATCACTCCGCCGGCTGGCAATTCGGACGATAATTGCGTCCAATTCAAATTAT
Source organism: uncultured Porphyromonas sp. (assembly GCA_945965245.1). GTDB lineage: Bacteria > Bacteroidota > Bacteroidia > Bacteroidales > Porphyromonadaceae > Porphyromonas. The sequence continues at coordinate 1,850 of CAMFNC010000133.1, forward strand.
CCGCTTTCTCGTTCGGCTCCACCAGTGGAACATCGTACAGCCCCTGCCACACGTCGCCGGCCGGACGTCTGCGAATCCATGTATAAACTTCACCACCCACAGATTGTGTAACAAAAAAGAAATTCATTACTCGCTCCTTAACGGCAACCTTGCCTTGTTTGACCGGTAATTGCTCCATCATGCCCAGTTTGTAGGCGGCACACCATTGGGATACCGGGCATTGTTCGCATTGGGGCGTCTTTGGGGTGCAGACTAAAGCTCCCAGCTCCATCATGGCCTGATTGTGATGGGCAGGATGAGTCTTATCTAATAGGGCATCGGCCTCTTGCCGAAAGAGTTTCTTTCCCTCAGGGGTGTCAATGGGTATATCCATACACCCCAGTCGGCTAAGTACCCGATATACATTGCCATCCACGCAAGCATAGGGCTTATTGTATGCAAAGGAGATTACGGCGGCAGCCGTATAGTCGCCGATGCCCGGTAAAGCGCGCAGGGCATCATAATCGTCCGGCAGCGAACCTGTGTAACGCTCCATCACTATGCGGGCGGCACGCAGCAGATTGCGTCCGCGCGAGTAATAGCCCAATCCCTGCCACAAATGCAGCACATCCTGTTCGTCGGCAGCAGCCAAATCGGGTAATGTGGGATAAGCCGTTAAGAAACGATGATAATAATCCATTCCCTGAACCACCCGGGTTTGCTGTAAAATGACTTCGGAGAGCCAAATGGCATAGGCATCACAAGTTCTGCGCCAAGGCAAATCGCGCTTGTGGGCATCGAACCATTGTCCCAGAGCCCGACGGATTTCAGATGGAGAGGATATGTAGGGCATCCATCAGCATATTATCAATGGGTTTATTCTTCTTGACGGCTTGAGAAAAGGGCACCTGCACGATGGTATCATTATCAATGCCGATCATCACATTGCGCTGCCCATCCAGCAGCGCATCCACGGCAGATACGCCCATACGGCCGGCCAGAATGCGATCTTCAGCACTGGGAGTACCTCCGCGCTGCACATGTCCCAAAATGGTGACGCGCACGTTGAAGGCCGGGTATTCTTTTTCCACACGTTCTGCTACACCCATGGCTCCGCCCGTTTCGGGACTTTCTGCCACCAGCACGATGCTGCTGCTTTTGGTCTTGCGAAAACCGTTTTCGATGTATTCTGCCAATTGGTCTTTCTCGGTTACATACTCCGGAATGATAGCGGCTTCCGCACCTCCGGCAATGGCTCCGTTCAGAGCCAGAAAACCGGCCTCACGCCCCATCACTTCCACGAAAAACAAACGCTCGTGTGAGGATGCTGTGTCTCGCAGCTTATCCACAGCTTCCACGATGGTATTGAGTGCGGTGCTGTATCCGATGGTGCTGTCGGTACCGCAAAGATCGTTGTCGATAGTGGCAGGGATGCCCACAATGGGCACATTGAAATCTTCGGCAAAAGCTCGCGCACCACGCAGCGAACCATCGCCACCGATAACCACCAATGCATCAATGCCTTCGCGCTGCATGTTTGCATATGCCTGACGTCGCCCCCCGGGTGTGTGAAATTCCGGACAGCGCGCTGTTTTGATGATGGTGCCTCCACGCTGGATGATATTGCTCACATTTTCTGTAACAAAGGGTAAAATTTCACCCTCCATCAGTCCTTTATATCCGTGATAGATGGCTTTGACCGTAAGTCCGTGATAGATGGCTGCGCGTGTGACGGCACGAATGGCTGCATTCATGCCTGGCGAGTCGCCACCGGATGTCAAAACACCCACGCATTTGATTTTTGGCATAATATATTTAACTTTATTAGCGTACTACAGACAAAGATAAGATAATCAAACCGAGATTTAATTGAAGAATATGACAGACAATGCACCTATCTTCGGCGAACACAATATGGAAGCGCGTCACCTGGATCCCAATCGCATCCTGCCGTATTTCCCTTGGGTAGAACTTTTCGCCACACGAAACTACGAGTTGCCCTATCCCGCCATCATCTATTCCAACGAAGAAGCCGAAACACTTTATCAAAATGTGGTGGACTTGCTGGTAGCATGGATTGCGGAAGACCAAATCGACATCAATGTAACCCTGCAATTCGAGGGCAATCCTGAAAAATCAGAAGAGGCAGTGGGGGTACTCTGCATAGAGGTACAGTTCCTCAATCGGCCGGCTCGATTGCTCAATGAGTTTGGGATTCGGGAAAGTGAAATGGTCAATCTGCTGCGGCTTGCCACTTTGGACTGGGTTTTGGACTCTGAGAACTATGGTAGCGAGGTGCAGAGCGAAGTGCTGGACGAAACACACTGGCGTTTGACAGCCGTAAGTTAAAGTAAAAAATATCGGCAATCAGACAAATGTATTAAGAGGCTGTATCGAACTTTTGTTTCGATGCAGCTTCTTGGGTTATGTGGTATGCTGAAAAGAAAGCAAACACATTTTGCCCTTATTTTATCGGACAGCAATACTAATCTTTTGGACTTGAGAGAGGGCTGATGGAACGAACCTCAGATAAGGTTACATACCAGAGGTAGCCATGAACGGGAGAATATCCCATACGCTTCAAAAGTTGCATATATTCTTGCACTTGGGTGAAATGGCTTTTGCTGAATCGGTTGCCGAACTTATAATCTATCACCGAGGCACTGCCATCGGGGTGCAGCAAAATGCGGTCGGGACGTCGGCTGCCTTCTATATCGGCTGCCACGATGGTTTGCTCGTTGAGCCAATGGGATGTGCCATCGTACCACGATGCCACACGCTCATCGCTGTGCAACATTCGATTCAATTCTTGTAGCAAGGTTTCTGCTTGGTCGTGACCAACCCAGCCGGCGGATACGGCTTGGGTAATGGCTGTGGGCAGATTTTCGGCAGTTTCGATTTGTTGCAGGATACGGTGCATGGCGCGTCCGTATTGGCACGAACTGTTATCGGTAAAAAACTCGCGTCCTTCGCGCACGATGCTGATATTCGCATGATTGGGAGCAGATGCGATGTGTTCGATGTGGATGGGTGATGCCACTTTATCGTCGTTGCCGGATGTGTAAGCAGGCAGATTTAGCAAGGAAATGTCAGCTGTGGCTTTGTGAGCATGATAGAGATCTGTGGGCATTTGGTGTATGGCCTTGGCTATATGGTCGATGATGCTCACGGAGGGAGGACTTTCGAACCAATAGCCTTCCGTATGGGTATCTTTCACATCATCGGGATGGCAAACCCAAAGGTGTAATTCCCGTTTGGCTCGGGTGACTGCCACATAGAAGATGTTTAGCTCGTCCAGCATGCGTTTGCCTTGTTCCGTCTGATAATCTGTTTTGAAATCGGAGCCGTAAAGCGATGCTTTATAGGCCAATGGCAGTTTGTATGGATAAGCGTTGTCGAAAGCGGAGAGGTCGCACCAGACATAATTGACAGCCCGATAGTTTTCTTTGCGCCCCGGAAAGGGAATTAATACCACCGGAAATCCCAATCCTTTACTTTTGTGAATGGTAATCAGATGGACGGCATCGTTGCTGCTTTCAGGAGGGATGGTTACGGTTTTCAGTCTGGATTCCCACAGTTCCAAAAATCCTTTGAGATCCAAGCTGCGGTCGTTCTGTGCCTGAAGCACTTGGTCTTGCAATGCCAATAGGTAGCTCCATTCATCCGAAGTAATGAGTGCATTGAAATGATGGATAATGGCTTCCACCATCTCGAAAAGATTGAGGTTGGCAAAAGAAGCAATGTGCCGATACTCCTCTAAGGTAAGTGTGACGGATGACGATTGAGTGGAGATGGCTCGGTAGGCCTCGCCTAAGCAAATGCCGGCAGGAGTCATGCTGATGGGGCAGTGGGCATTCTTTTCATCTGGACGCAGCCCTTCGGCGATGAAGCGCAATGCCGCAATGACCAAACGAACGGATGCCGCATTATATAGCTGCAACGCTTCTTCGGAAAGGATGCCGATGGATTTGCCGTTGGGGCGATGCGAGTATTCGATGAGAGCATCTGCCACTTGACCGGCTTCTCTGGCAGTATTGACCAAGATGGCGATGTCGGAAGCCGGGCAGCCGCGCTCCAATAGATTGTCTATGGTGGCACACAGATCGTTCATTCGTTCGTCTGCGACATCATTTGGCAGTTCTTCGTCTTCGGAAACGGATTTCTTTTCGTTTTTGCGCGGAGGTAATGTATGTATTACCACAGCTCCACCTCGTTTTTGGGCAGAAGATGATGGTATATTCTGCTTTACCGGCGAATAGGTGGATCGGAGTAAATTGATACCGAGTTCTTGATCCAATTGACCGGGGAGCATGGAGAAAAGTTCATTGTTGAAGTGGATAACCTCAGGTCTGCTGCGCCAATTGTATAGTAAATCTTGTTTCTCTTGATATGCGGAAAAATCCTGCGGCACGGTTTGAGTGAGTAATGTGCTTTCGGCATTACGAAAGCGATAAATGCTTTGTTTGGCATCTCCCACCACCAGACTGTCGGAATTTTGCGCCAATCCATCTTCCAGCAGAGGTCGGAAGTTGTCATATTGCATCTGGCTGGTATCTTGAAATTCATCCAGCATATGATGATGGATGCGGGTACCCAACCGTTCGTACAAGAAAGGCACACTGCTACCCTCTATGATGCGGTGAATGAATTGCGAAGAACCGGATATCATGCTGATTTCCTGTTCGCGGCACAGGGCATCCACCTGCTCTTGCAGGGCATTGATTAAGGCAAAAGTGTTGAGGTCGTTGAGTATGCAGCCGGCACTTCGGTATCGGGCAAATCCTTCGTAGGAATGAGCATAATAATCTTTGATTTTGTCGGTCAGCCCTTCTGCTATGGCTTGAGATACTGCCGAAAGGTTTTTGCGGCTCTTGGGACAGATGTCTTCGGGAGTGAGCATCTTCCCTTCGTAGAGTTGCTTACCTGTATCCCATAGGCGTTTCATGTTGTCGAACCCTTTGTTTTCAACAGCCTTGTATAGAGCGTTCTTTAGATAATGATTAATCGTGTCTTCAATATGATTTTGAGTGACGATTTCCCAAATTTCGGCGGCTATGCCGAGGCGTTTCTTTTCATATTGATGGATAATATCGTGGCAATCCCTTTTCAAATCGCCTATTTTTTGCGCAAAATCCTTCTGTCTGTCATTACGCTGATAAGCCTCGGTAAAAATCTCTTTGCCCAAGCGCAGGAGTTCGCCTTTGAGGTTGTGGCTCTCTCCCTCGCTGATTTGTTCGAGAGCCATTTCCTTGAGCCATTTGCGGATTTCGGATTGCTGTGCTGTCTTCTCTCCATCTCCGGATTCATTGATGCTGTCCAGTAGACGTGTGGCAGCCGAATCCAGAATTTCATCGTTTTGCATTTCCACACGATAGCGACCCGAGAGATTCAGCTCTCTGGCAAATGTGCGTATAACTTCCTGAAAAAAAGCATCGATGGTTTTGATGCGAAATGCACTATAATCTGCCATGATGCAGCGTAATGTGCTTTCGGCTTGGCGCTGTAATTCGGTTTCCGACAGATGCAATTCACTGCGGATGTCATTCAAAAAGGCCGATTCCTGTGGAGTGTGAGCCAAAATATTCAGTTCTTCCAGAATACGCTCTTTCATCTCCGCCGTAGCCTTATTGGTAAAGGTTACGGCCTGGATATGACGGAAATTGCCCGGTTCTGAAAGAGCCAGACGGAGGTATTCGCCTGTGAGAGCATGTGTTTTTCCGGCTCCGGCCGATGCCGTAATGATTTTGAGGTGTGCAGGCGTCTTCTGAATCATGGCAGAGAGAGGGGGATGGCATTAATCGTTGTTTTCTTCTGCCGTCAAGTCAAGCTTCTCATCGTCTTTGCCGCGATTGAAATACAATTTGCGAAGCGGGTTCTGATTGGCTTCTTGGAAGTTGCGTCTGCTGCGTACGATATCAATGGCGGCATAGACGGCACGACGCATGGAGTCGGGCGAAGCGAAGTTTTTGCCTGCTATATCGTAGGCCGTGCCGTGGTCGGGCGATGTGCGCACGATATTCAATCCTGCCGTTACATTTACACCACTATCCATGTATAAGGCTTTGAACGGAGCCAGCCCTTGGTCGTGATACATGGCCAAAATACCATCGAAATGGTCGGATGAATCGGTGCCCCAAAAGCCATCGGCGGCAAAGGGACCGTGGGCAAAAATGTTGTATTTGCTCTGTGCCTCTTCGATGGCGGGGCGGATAATTTCTTTTTCTTCGCTGCCCATCAATCCGTTGTCACCGGCATGCGGATTGAGAGCCAGTACGGCAATCTGCGGTTTGACGATGCCGAAATCTCTAATCAATGCACTTTCGAAGAGTTGCACTTTGCGCAGGATAAGGTTTGAGTTGAGTTGGGCGGTGACTTCCGAAATGGCCAAATGGGTAGTGACTAAAGCCACACGAGTGCGTCCGCTGCATAAAATCATTAGCGATTCGCCGGTCTCGCCGGCTGCTTCGTGTTGGAGGTAGTCGGTGTGTCCGCGGTATGGAAAACGCTCTTGAGGCATGGCAGCCTTATTGATGGGTGCAGTGACCAACGCATCGCACAGCCCGCTCTTTACATCCCACGTGGCACGTTCCAACGCTGTCAGCGCAGCTTCGCCGCTATCTGGAGTGGCTTTGCCCGGATTTACCATCCATTCACGTGTATCGCAATTGACCAAATTGACTTTGCCTTCGCGAATTTCTTCGGCATGATTAATCAGATGCCAACGCTCATAGTCCGAAGGGTTATATTCCATTTGTTTGCGCCAAAAAGCCTCCACACGCGAAGAACCATAGATTACGGGCGTACAGAGGTCAAGGAGCATGGGCTCGTCGAAGGTCTTGAATAGAATTTCGTAGCTGATGCCATTGATATCGCCGTGCGAAACGGCTATGCGGAGTTTTTTGTTTTCCATTGCAACAAAAGAGCAAAGCGAGGCACAGCTTGAGTGTACAGCCGCAGCCTCGCTTATTTGAGGATTAGAATATTCTTGTGTATTTGGCTTTGAGGATATTTTCGGGCACAAAGTTGCCCTCCTCGGTCGGTCTGAAGGAATAGAGCATGGCTTCCATCATGCGCAGCAGGGTCAGTTGGTCATCGTTGGGATTATACACAAATCCTTCTACCACGTATACCCTGCCGTCTTTTTTATTGTGATAGGCCTGCTGCACAAAGGGGCCGCCCATGCGGGCTTTGCCGTGCATTTCCCAGAGGCCGCGCAATTCGCCGCGCACAGTGCCGTCGTGCATGGTAATATAGCGGTGAAAAAGAGCAAATTCTTTTTGCGTGGTGGGGTAGGAGTCTTCAAATTCTCCTTGGATATTTTCACGGAGCACGCTGTCGCGCATGGCCACCATGTGGTCGATGTCCAATGAATTGGAACCGGTATAGGGATAGGTGTAAATGAGGAGGTCATGGCGTTTGCGTGGCAGGTTATTAGACATCCAGAGGAAATCCGTGCCGAACTTCCAACCCACTATATCACCCGGAGCATTCACTTGGTGATGGAAGATGCTGTCGGCATTGCGGTTTGCACTGCCGCTGAATGATTTTTCCAGCACCTCGCCAAAGCGGAAAAATTCATGATTGGCATAGAGGTTCATCAGTCCTTCGGTATTGCGGTCGATGTAGGAGTTGAGTGAGTCCACGGAATTGCTGTTTAGGCGCAATACGATTTGTCCTTTAGCCCATTCGTCGAAGCTGACTTGGAGAGAGGTGGTGCTGAATCGGGTATCGTCAATATCCACAATGAGCACGTTGCGCACATAGCGCAGGAAACTTTCGAAACTCTCGGTCGGCACACGTGAAACTTTCATCGACGGCTCCACTTGTGACAAACCGATGGCCTCTTGCTTGAGCATATTCTGTACTTTCATGCCGATGGGGGCATTGAGATATTGATTGGGCATTACCAGCATAATTTCGCCGGGTCTGCCGGAAGCGTTGGCAAAAGTGCGACCGCCACCCGACCCGGTGCAGCCGGAGAATAGCCCCCAAGTCATTACACAACATATGAGCAACAGCCCGGTCATGCTGCATTTGGAAAAAATACGATTCATAATATATATCCGAAGATTTGATGTTGATTTTCAAAGATACGAATTTTCATAAACCTCCCCACTTCGGCAGTAGTCTGTGCACAAAAAATCCCACCGACCGCACTGGGGGTCGATGGGATTTCTTATTCTTTGAGTCCGACTTTGTGGTCGGTTGGAAGCAAAGATTAAGCGTTTTCGGATACGTAGCGACGCTCTTTGATACGTGCTTTTTTGCCTCGGAGGGCACGCAGGTAATATAGTTTGGCACGACGCACACGACCGCGTTTTTCTACGGTAACAGCTTCAATAAAGGGGCTGTCCATCGGGAAAATACGTTCTACGCCCACGCCTTCAGACATTTTGCGTACGGTGAAGTGCTTCTTGTCGCCGTGACCGCTGATGCGGATTACTACGCCACGATACTTCTGGATACGTTCTTTGTTACCTTCTTTGATGCGGTAGTCGATGGTGATGGTGTCACCACTCTGGAATGCGGGCAATTCTTTGCCGGACTTGAACTCTTCGTTTACGAGTTTGATAAAATCCATTGTTTTAGCTTCTTTTGATTAGTGTATTTCTAAACGCAATATAATCAGGTCTCACTGGTATAATTGCCGGGTTACGACTCCGACTCCTGACAGAGATTACGCAAAGCGAGTGCAAAGTAACACATTTTCAGCTAAATACACAAATTTAGCACCTATCGGCGCCGATATTCTTAGTGCAATTTGCTGATTTGGTCGAAGCCTTCGCCATATACGCCACGCACGGCAGCCTGTGAAACGAAAGCCTTGGGGTCGATTTCCTGAATGATGCGATATACCGGCAGGCTGTTGCGCTTGCGCACCACCACCAGCAGTACCTTCACTTCGTGGCGGCTGTATCCGCCCTCGGCATGGAGCAATGTGCAGCCTCGTCCCAATTTCTTGATGATGGCATCATTGATTTCGTCGTATTTGGTGCTGAAAATCCAGAATTGGACACTTTGGCGGTTGCTATTCACATACCAGTCCATGGTGGCAGATACCAATACGATTTCCACAGCCGAATAGACCAAGAGGTCTATGGCCTGAGCCGATGGGATGGTTTGCTTGGCAAAATATACATTGACAAAGTATGAGCTGGTAATAATAATAAGGTCTATCATCACCATGGCACGCCCAAGAGACATATTTTTATATTTATTCATAATGGCCACGATAACGTCCGTGCCACCCGTGCTGCCATTAACGGAAAATACGATACCCAAGCCCAAACCGCATAGCAATGAGCCGATGAGCAATGCCATGAACGGCTGATCATACAGCATGGGATGGTTCGTAAAAATGGTTTCGCCCACTGTAATCATCGGAATCATGAAGAGCACACCGATAACCGTTTTGATGGAAAATTTCCATCCCAGAAAAATCACAGATATGACCAACAAGAGGGCATTAATGATATTGTAGCTGATATAAGCCGGCTGATCTGTTACGATATGAATGATAGTGGAGATACCTGCCAAACCTCCCGTGGTGATGCGTTGTGACAAGATAAAGCCCGTCCACCCGAAAGCGTAAATGGTGATACCGACCATGATGAAAAGTAGATCGTGAGCGAAATACTTGGCTTTTTGCGCTTTGGTCTGCGCAGCGTTTGTTGGTGTCATTTTATTTTGCGATTAGTATAAGAATAGCTTTAAATTATAATACGATATTAACGATACGACCCGGCACCACGATAATTCGCTTGGGTGTTTTGCCATCCAGCCATTTGGCGGCTTCGGGGCTGGCCAATACAGCCTGCTCCACGGCGGCCTTGTCCAAATCCAATGCCAGGGGCAGCATGAATCGGGTTTTGCCGTTGAAGCTAACCGGATAGCTGAAAGTGCTTTCTACCAGATACTTCTCGTCGAATTCGGGCCACGCAGCGTTTACGATGCTCTCGGTATCGCCTGATACAGCCGTGGCGTGCCACAATTCTTCGGCTATGTGTGGAGCATACGGGCAAAGTACAATCAGAAGCGGACGCAAGATGTGTAGCGATGCGGTTTTGAGTGAAGTGAGTTCATTTACGCAAATCATGAAAGCGGAAATGGAGGTGTTGAAGGAAAACTGCTCGATGTCCTGCGTTACTTTTTTAATCAGTTTGTGCAGACTTTTGAGTTCTTCGGGCTTCGGCTCACAGTCGGTTACGCGCAGTGCATCCGAGTTTTGCTCGTAAAAGAGTGCCCAGAGGCGTTTTAAAAAGCGGTGCACACCGTCTATACCGTTGGTATCCCAAGGCTTGCTTTGCTCCAGCGGACCCAAAAACATCTCGTAGAGGCGCAGCGTGTCGGCTCCGTATTTCTCTACGATGTCATCCGGATTGACCACATTAAACATGGATTTACTCATTTTCTCCACAGCCCAGCCGCAGATGTATTCGCCGTTTTCTTCGGTCACAAATTCTGCCGTGGCAAACTCCGGTCGCCAAGCGCGGAATGCTTCCATGTCCAAGCGGTCGTTATTTACGATGTTTACATCTACATGGATGGGAGTTACATCATAATTATCTTTCAGACCCAGCGAAACGAATTTGTTGGTTTCCTTGATGCGATATACAAAGTTGGAGCGACCCTGAATCATGCCCTGATTGACCAATTTGCGGAAAGGCTCGTCTTCGCAAACCAAACCGAGGTCAAAAAGGAATTTATTCCAGAAGCGACTGTAAATAAGGTGCCCGGTGGCGTGTTCGGTGCCACCGATGTAGAGGTCCACATGGCGCCAGTATTCATTTTTGCCCTTGCCCACCAGAGCCTCTCCATTGTGCGGGTCCATATAGCGCAGATAGTATGCGCTACTGCCGGCAAAGCCCGGCATGGTGTTCAATTCAAAGGGATAACCCTCTGCCGTGTGCCAACCTTGGGCGCGTCCCAGAGGCGGTTCACCGCTATCGGTGGGCAGGAAGGCATCCACTTCGGGCAGGCGCAGGGGCAATTCGCTATCAGCCAGCGGCTGTGGCATATCCTCTTTATAATAGATGGGGAAGGGTTCGCCCCAATAGCGTTGGCGGCTGAAGATGGCATCCCGCAGGCGATAATTTACCTTTACTCGGCCGATGCCCTTTTTCTGTATATATTCTTTGGTATAAGCGATGGCTTCCTGCACGGATTTGCCATTGAGGAAGTCCGAGTGAATCATCGTGCCGCTTTTGCTGTCTTTGGCATCTTCCCAAGTGGCAGGGTCTGTGGCCTCCTCACCTTCGGGCACCACCACTTGAGTGATGGGCAATTGGAAGTGACGTGCAAAGGCGAAGTCGCGCGTGTCATGCGCCGGCACAGCCATGATGGCTCCTGTACCGTATCCGGCTATCACATAGTCGCTAATCCAAATGGGAATGCGTGTTCCGCTCAGCGGATTGATGGCATACGAACCGCTGAATACACCGCTCACACGGCGGTCGGCAATGCGCTCGCGCTCCGTTTTGTGCTTGGTCTGCAATAGATATTCCTCCACTGCCGTTTTTTGTGCATCGGTGGTCACCTTTGCCACCCATTCGCTTTCGGGAGCCAATACCATAAACGTTACACCAAACACCGTGTCTGCACGTGTGGTAAAGATGGTGAAATCAATATCCTTATCTGCATTATCCAAGTGGAAAATCATTTCGGCACCCTCGCTGCGACCAATCCAGTTGCGCTGGGTTTCTTTCAGTGAATCCGTCCATTCCAATGAATCCAGACTGCTCAAAAGTCTTTCGGCATAAGCCGATACACGCAGACACCACTGGCGCATCTTGCGCTGCTCTACCGGGTGTCCGCCACGGATGCTCACGCCCTCGCTCACTTCGTCATTGGCAAGCACCGTGCCCAACTCCGGACACCAATTGACCATGGTATCGCCCAAATAGGCCATACGGTAGTTCATCAGTGTGGCTTGCTGTTGCTTTTCGCTCATCGCATTCCACTCTTTGGCCGTGAAAGACAGCGGCTCGGTGCAGGCAACGTCCAATCCGGCAGTGCCGGTGCGGGCAAAGCATGCTTGCAATTCGCTGATGGGACGAGCTTGTGCAGCTTGCTTGCAGTAATAAGACTCAAACATACGGATGAATACCCACTGTGTCCAGCGGTAATAATCCGGATCAGAGGTGCACACCTCGCGATCCCAATCGTAGCTGAAACCTATTTTATCCAATTGGCGTCGATAGCGGTTGATGTTCTGTTCGGTGGTGATTTCGGGATGTTGCCCGGTTTGGATGGCATATTGCTCGGCGGGCAGTCCGAAGGCATCGTAACCCATCGGGTGCAGTACGTTGTAGCCACGCAGGCGTTTGTATCGTGAAAAAATATCGGATGCAATGTATCCCAGCGGATGCCCCACGTGCAGCCCCGCACCACTGGGGTAGGGGAACATATCTAAGACGTAATAAGGCTTGCGGGATGGGTCTTCGTGAACCCGGTAAATGTTCTTTTCGCGCCAATATGCTTGTTGGCGAGCTTCGATTTCTTGGAATTTGTAGTCCATAACTGCGGTATATATACGCTTGCTGTCAAATTTTACGGCAAAGGTAGCGATTTTCTGTTTCAGATGAGATTTATCTGTATGCGACCTTTTGGGGCAATAGTTCCTTACTACCGTTTTGCTCATGAACTCTGTTCACAAATATTTATTCTATTTAGAATTATTCCACAACTCCCAACAATTTGCTCATTTTTTCAATACAACGCTTCTTTTGTTGCAGGTTTGGGTGTACATATAAATTAAGAGTCGTGGATACATTGGAATGCCCCAAAAGTGTGCTCACGGTCTTGTAATCGCATTGACTCTCTATACAGCGAGTGGCAAATGTATGTCTTAGGCCATGAAATACAATTGGTGGTATTTGTATTTTTTTGAGCAATCGAACGAAGTAGTCTCGATAGGTGCGAGGGTCTGTAGCGTAGGCAGATGAGCCAACGACAAAAGTTGATACTGATTGTTTCTTAACGATGTTTAGTGCATCAAATAGAAGCTTGGACATAGGGATTTCCCGAAAAGAGTGCTTGGTCTTAGGGGTGCTGAAGATTTGCTCTGTTGCCCCTTTATCGCAATTGTATATGCGTGCCACTGTTTGACGAACCCGAAGTGTCCTGTGGAGCAAATCCACATCTGTCCATTCTAATGCACACACTTCTCCAATCCGCATCCCCGTACAAAGAGCAAGGAGTATGCCTATATTTCGAGGAGTTGGTTGCTTGATTAGGTAGGTCATCAACTTTCGCTGATGATTAAGTGATAGAACCGGTAGCTTATTGCCACTCTCCATCGTGGGATAGTATAGTTGCCAATTTCCCCAGCTAAACAAGTTCTGCCTCGCTCCATATTTAACAATCGCCCTTAGCACAGCAACAATATCTCGGACTGTTTTCTTGGATAAGCCTCTACTCATCTTGTCGATGATAAAATCTTGTACGTCGGATTCCTCTATCTGTGTCATTTGACCAAATCGAGGCAGTAAATGAGTGCGAAGAGTAAGGCGATAAGCACACATTGTTGAGTACTTCACAAATGGCTGTTTAGTTTGGCTCCATAGTTGTGCGAGGTTTTGAAAAGTTGTTTGCATCTTGTATATATATTTTAAGGTTTATGAAATGATTAGAAACTACTCAATATATATACAAGACGAGGAAGTCTATTTATTGCCTTTTGAGCGATTGTGCGTCTTACAGAGCATTTCGCAGTTTGCGAGTGTGGTGCTGCCTCCTTTGCTCCATGCCGTTACATGATCGGCATCCATCTCTGAGAGTTTGTAGATACGTGTTTTATTGGCGTTTTCTCCTATGGCACACAAAGGACAATTCGATTTGCCGTCCTTTTCTGCTTGTTCCGTCTGTCGCTTGTAGGCTGCTTTCTTATCCTTTTCGTCAAAGAAGCGTACATCCAGTAGGCCGGTGTCTTTCTCGCCACCGAGTACATATTCATAGATATTGCGTGGGCATCTGATTGCTTCATCTTCGATGAGTGCCTTTACTCGAGCTGTAATATGGTCGATACTATAGGGCGTGGTGTGATATGTTTCGTAAAGCCGTCCCCATTCTAACCCACACATTTCTCGTTCTGTCATAGTAAAGGTAGTAGCAACCCAGTCAATTACCGAACGGAAATAATTCTCCAGTTCCGAAATATCTTTATCATGTCTATGCATACTCATATAAGCGTCTATCGTCTTTTGGCTGCTTGCACAAACCCATTCGAGAGCCACCTTGAGGTAATCCTGTCGCTTCACATCTCCTTTGATATAATGACTCCACTTATGCACTTCTGCATTCTGAGAGTTGCTGAAGACACGTTTCGCTGCATTGACAAACGTACCTGAGTAGATGGCGTTACGCAGCTCTTGTTCGTTGAGCGGTATGCCCACGATATTGATAGTCTTGAACCATTCTTTTACCTCTCGTTCCTCTCCTTCACAGACATAAACCAATAGTTTTGACTCTAAGATGAGTGCTTGTTGCTCTATGGGAAGTCCCGAGAAGTATTGAATATTTCCATTGGCATCTTCGATGGCAAATTTCCCCGTTACAAAGCGACCAATGGAGGTGATACGTTGCTGTCCGTCCAAGACTTCATACTGTCCATCAGAAGTGTGGTTGAAGTAAATCAAGCCCAGCGGATAACAATTTAAGATAGACTTAATTACCGCCACATCTTTTTTGCCATCATTATAGATATAGTGTCGTTGGTACTCAGGCTGTATTGTTAGCTTGCCATCTAAGCCAAAAAGCCCTTTTCCCTCAAGTTCGTTATAGACAAAACCTTTGCAGATATCTGCAACAGTCCATTCGGTATGTAATTCTGTATTCATTTATGGTGTTTTGTGTTTAGTTACTTAGTTGAAATCTTAGGGATAGACCGATACATAGAAAATAATCCTATTCCAGGGAAGCGGTTTACCATTAATAGTAAAGAGGTCTATGCGAGAATTATTATTCAGATGTTGCTTTGATGAAAATACGTTTGTATATCCTTTGATTTTGTACAAGAGGCTGTGCAATACCACTTTCTTTACACCAAAGTCCATTAGAAAATCCTTTTCCTTCACTTTCAGTACACCCTAAGATTTCAAATTGCTCCGGACAATACTTGTCTAAAAAAGAGATAGGGACACCCATCGCACCTGGGTAGTCAGAGG
>CAMFNC010000134.1 GCA_945965245.1 uncultured Porphyromonas sp.
TCATAAAGATGAAGCGCTACCTCCGGTTTTTGGCGTGGATAATGAAAAAATCGATGGAGACCCGGATTTTTTCCAAAGCGAAAAAAGCTATAAAGCCCAAGTGATCAGAGTGGTGGATATCAAAGAAGAAAGTCCGCAAGAGAAGAAACGAGTGCATCTGAAAATATCTGACGAATTATACGTAATCACACAATGGCGAAAACCCTCCAAGAAATGAAAGCAAAATATCATAGCCTTTGGCTCTTCTTATTCGTCTGTATTCCGCTCTTGCTGACCGGCTGTCGCAGAGATGGGCAGGAGAATGAAATTTTGGGAGAGCCGCCTCCCGATCGTACCGTGATTTTTACGGCAGAATTGAGCGACCAAGCCCTCCCCTCATCCGGCAATACGCGTATGTCCATCCAAGAAGATTCGGAAAATAAACTCAATTTGCATTTCCGATGGAAAGAGAGTGATAAAATTACGGCTCTATTCTATCAAAATGGGAAGATTTATCAACGAACCGTGACTTTCCGTGCAATACGCGATGACGGCAAATCTGCGGACTTTGCGGTGCCCATTCCCCAAGGCATAAACCCCGATGACCGATATCGTCTTTATATGATACATGGCGGTGCCGGTTTGGATGACCAGCAGCCCATGATGGTGAGGTTTAACATGGATTCCGGTAAAGGCCGTTCTTCCTTGGACGAAATGAGCAACCGCAACGACATCGTATTCCTATATTCATCGGGAAACATCTCCGGCTCCAAACCGGACTTGGGAATAATTTATTTTCAACCTATCGGGCATGTGATATCGGCATGTATCAAAAACACATCCAAGCAGCCATTGCCTTTTTCCGCTCTGGGTCTGAAATCGGCTTCCGTGGAGTGGCTGGCGAATACCAACCCGACGGAGGGTTCATTATTTGATATAAGCAGCCGCCAATTAGTGTCCGGTAAAGAGTTTTTCGGTCGGGAATGCAGGTTTGCTTCTGCCGAGTCTGTGACCATCCTGCAGCCCGGCGAATCCGTGACGCTGTGGCAATGGATCTATACACTGAATAAAGAAGTGGGTGATCTTACTCCAGTGCTATATGATGCTTCGGGCAATGAGATGATACAAGGCAATGTCATGCAAAAAGGAACTATGTACAGTGGCAGGCGTACTCGAATTCATCTGGCATACAATGGCGAAAAATTGCAAACCGTAAATCCGAGTGCCATAGAAATCACCATAGCCAAGAATCTGCAAGAAGGAATCGAATTGGCCATATCGAGAATAAACAATGAAAAAGACGAGAATGTATGGATAGACTTGAATAATGATGGCGTAAGGAATGACAATGAAACTCCCATACTTAATAATTTTCATCGCTATTACCCCACCTCTTCCACCTTCACCATCTATGGGCGGTTGGCATCGTTTCGCTGTAATAACGGCGGTATTACCGCTTTGGATATACGCAAGCAAGAGGGTCTTAATTATATCGATTGCTCGAAAAACGAGCTTACCGATTTGAATCTGGATGGAATCTCCTACCCTTACAACGTGCACTGTGGGGAAAACAAACTAAAGCGAATACATTTCAATCCGAACGCAGAAAAATACGTATACCACTTAACGATTTTCGGCAATCAATTCGAGGAGTTGGATTTGAGTCACATGACCGGTCTTCGTATGTTGGATTGCTCAGCCAATCGGCAATTGCAAAAACTTACATTGGCTGATAATATCAGCGAAATGTATCGGCTGAATACGGCCGGCACGGCTCTTTCTGCCGCCAGCCTGATGGCGATAGCCCATCGGTTGCCTGCCGCAGTTCATACAAATCAGAAGTATCAATGGGAAACCATGATAACGCTGACGGACGAAAGCAATATGACCCAGGAAATAGCAGACATGGCAGAAAGTAAAAACTGGCAGGTGCTGATTTCGGGAGCAAGATACAGCGATTACAAAACCTATGTCAATCCTTTGGAACCCTGGGCCACACACAATGTGGACGAATTGAACACCTTTGCCACCGGCGACCCCATAGAAAATCCCGGAAAAATGTATCAATATGGCAGAAATCACCCAATTTCAGCTACAGACTCTGCCGTGCAATATTTACGAAAAGAAGATTATTGGAGCTTGGATGACCCACAAGTTTGGCAATATCCGAATTTTATTTGCAATGCAGAGAAGTCATGTAGTTGGTATAATCCTACGGAAGAAAAGAGCTGGAAGGAGATTATTGAATATCAGCGAAAAACAGGAGCACCGGCATCGTATGTGGGAACAAATGGTGGTGACCCATGCCCTCCGGGATGGAGGCTACCCACGGGTGACGAGCAAGCTGCACTTATTGGTATTAGTAATATAATTTTTTATAGTGAACGTTATAATGACCCAGCCGGATTTAGTTGCACATTCAGTGATCGAATAATACGAGAATTTTCTGTAAATCATTTGGGAATGCCTTTTACCCCCAAGAGTGATAATAATTATTTGATATACAGATGGGGTAATGGGAAGAATGATAAATTTTATAAATTGGCATATACATATGAATATGAAAGGGATAAGAATGCAATTTCTTTTACCACGGCTTTTTATTTTGAAGCCATAAAATACCCCAATGGGCATTTTGCCATGAAAATCATGGCTAAGCCGGTTTTAAACAGAAACCGAGTCACAGATGAAATTACTTCTGACCTTTTTTGGAAAGATAATCAATGGTGGCTTACTCCCCGGCAGATTCAAACTCGCTATTTACCGCATGTCGGGGCACGATGGGCGACTCGCAATAGTGCCGGAATATTTTCTGGGATGGGAACCCTTTATGGTACTGAAAAACTGGTTCCCAAACAGCTTCATATAGAGGCATCCACTTTGGGTAAAGTTGATGAGATGTATTCGGTTCCACATAAAATAGAAGCTTGTACCTTACTCTGGTTTTCTGATATGACGATGTACAACAGCGAACAGACTCGTTTTATCAGATGTATCAGAAATCATTAACACTATTTAATGAACATGAAACAGATGTATATTACACCGCGCATTACAGTATGCCGGGTGCGCACTCAGAACTTTATGGGTGGTTCCGATGGGAATTCCGGTGAAGGGAGTGGGGGTGGCTCCACTCCAGTGATGCCGGGCGATGATCTATTTTGATGACGTCAAGGGGCTGAACCATGCCGCATAGGAGGTCTGCGTATGGAAATCAGCGCTGAAAATATCGTTACCTTTGCGGTAGAGATATAAATATTCTAATCTGAAGAATGAAGACGATGATCAATTTTGTAGAAGAACTGCAATGGCGTGGCATGATACACAATGTGATGCCCGGTGTGGACGAACTGCTCCAAAAGGAAATGATTTCGGCTTATGTGGGCATTGATCCCACAGCCGATTCGCTGCACATCGGACATCTGGTGGGTGTAATGATGCTGCGTCATCTCCAGAAGGCCGGACACAGACCCATTGCTCTGGTGGGAGGAGCCACCGGTATGATTGGCGACCCCTCCATGAAGTCGGCCGAACGCAATCTGCTGGACGAAGCCACCCTCAGACACAATCAGGAATGTATCAAAAAACAATTGGGTAAGTTTTTGGACTTCGAGAGCCAAGAACCCAATGCCGCTATACTGGTGAATAATTACGATTGGATGAAAGACTATACTTTCCTGACTTTTATCCGCGACATCGGCAAGCATATCACGGTCAATTATATGATGGCCAAAGATTCGGTTAAGAAACGTTTGAGCAGTGATTCGGGCGTGGGCATGTCGTTTACCGAGTTCAGCTACCAACTGCTTCAGGGTTATGACTTCCTCTATCTGAACCGAAACTATGGTTGTAAGTTGCAGATGGGCGGCTCGGATCAGTGGGGTAATATCACCACGGGTACGGAATTGATTCGTCGCATCGATGGCAATGAGGCCTTCGGTATGACTTGTCCGCTCATCACCAAAGCCGATGGCGGTAAGTTTGGCAAGACCGAAAGCGGTAATGTGTGGTTGGATGCCGAACGTACTTCACCCTATGCTTTCTATCAGTTCTGGCTGAACGTATCGGACGATGATGCTGCCAAGTATATCAAGATTTTCACCACGCTGACTCGTGAGGAAATTGCTGCTCTGGAAGCAAAACAGGCTGCGACTCCGCATTTGCGTCCACTGCAAAAACGTTTGGCAGAGGAGATTACCATATTGGTTCATGGTGAGGAGGAGTTGCGTGCTGCGGAAGAGGCTTCGCAAATTCTTTTCGGACAAGGCACTTCGGAGATGCTGCATCACCTCAAACCGGCCACTATTCTGGATGTGTTCGGCGGTGTGCCTCAGTTCAAAATCAGCAAAGATGCCATGGCGAATGGGGTCAAAGTTATCGACCTGCTGACCGAAATGGCTCCGGTGTTCAAATCGAAAGGAGAATTGCGCAAATTGATACAGTCCGGCGGCATCAGTATCAACAAGGAGAAAATCGACTCTATTGATGCCGCGGTATCGGCCGAAGACTTGCTCAATGGCAGTTACATAGTGGCTCAGAAAGGCAAAAAGAACTATTTCCTATTGATTGCCGAATAGCAAAGCATGGGGCATATACAGTGGTATTGCCTCAGAAAGAGAGTGTAAGGGAAAAATGTTTCTTTGTGTTACAAACGTAATTAATCTTTCGCTTTTCTTCCCGTAAGCACAGAAGATATACCGAGAAAGAATAAAGGCAAGGCCGTCGAAGCAGAGCGGAGGCTCCGCCTTGCCGTATTCTTTTGGGTTGATATCTTTGCCGAGGGAAGTAAAGCGCATAGTTAGTGAATATTGTTTATTTTACTTTTCTAAGTCCGGCCGTGAGGTCGCCTATCTTTTTCCTCAAGTAAGTGGTGTTGAGAGCAATATTGCCTATGAGATGCAGGGCAGAATCGATGCTTGGGAGTGCACACCTGTTGTACCGAGCACCTTTCTTGATCTGCCCATTGAAGCGTTCGAGCCAATTAGTGCTGTGGATATACTTTCGAGCCACAACTTCATATTTGAGGTAGGTGAAGTAATACGCTATCCACTTGCCTGAGGCTATTTTGGAGAGAAAAGGATAACTTCCACTCCATCTATCGGCAAAGGCTCTGAAACTCTCATCAATCCATCTGCGGGGGTTGGTGGAAAGCCTTTTGCTAAAGACTTCTTGGAGGTCTGTGGCAACGGCTGTTTTATTTCTGGGGCGTACCTTACGAGTCGGTTCTCGCTGGAGGTGAACCTGCAGAGGTGAACCTCAACTCCGGAGAAATGCATCCCTTCCTCAATGCTGTTGAGATCATCTGAGATGATTAATCTGGCCGTGCTATATGCTCTGCTCAAAGACACCTGAGATATCCTCCATCGTATCCCCACAGCTATAGAGATAGCTTCTGCCCATTCACCCATCTTACGCTCTTGCTCTTTCAAAACACTCAGAATCAATGGTATAAAACCTCGCTGATGTGTCCGTGGCACCCGCAATTCAAGCATATGACCACTTGCATAGATAATACGACGGGGGCAGTAACCATTGCTTACATCAGAGTTGTCCTCTTTGTACAACTCTCGCTCACCATCCATCGCTATCTCAATGATTAACTCCAATAAGTGAGATCCCATTCGGTTCTGTCATCACATTTGATAGAATTTCCTTAGCTTGCACCTGCGTAAGTCTCATAATATTCTGCTTTTGTTTTTGCAATCTACAAAATTAACCTTCTTGAGGCTTACACTCTTTTAGGACGAAACAATGTCTAAAAAAAGAAGGTGTGCTTGATGTGGCACACCTTCTCTTCTATTGTATGGAAACTCCATAGGACTGGAGTTTGAATTCTTTTGTTTATGCCTCTTCGGCAGGAGAAGCTTCGGCTTTTTTAGCACCACCACGACGTGAACGACGTGTTTTGGGTGCAGCTTTTACCTTGTCTTTAAGCATATTTTCATTGAAATCCACCAATTCGATGAAGCACATCGCTGCACCATCACCTTGACGGAAACCGGTTTTAATGATACGGGTATAACCACCGGGACGATCGCCAACCTTATTCATAACCACTCCAAAGAGTTCTTGAATAGCATATTTATTTTGCAAATCAGCGAAAACGATACGGCGAGCTTGAGTATCATCTTTCTTAGCACGTGTAATCATAGGCTCAACATATCCGCGCAAAGCTTTAGCCTTAGCCAAAGTAGTGAAAATACGCTTGTGCATGATGAGCGATGTAGCCATATTGCTAAGCATAGCTGCACGATGTGAATGCGTGCGACCTAAATGATTAAATTTCTTATTATGTCTCATCGGTTCTTACTCTTTTTCTAATTTATATTTGCTAATATCCATCCCAAACGATAGGCCGAGCGTATCAAACAATTCCTCCAACTCGTTCAAAGACTTCTTACCAAAGTTGCGGAACTTGAGCAAATCACTCTTTTGATAACGAACCAAATCACCCAATGTATACACACCTCCTGAATTCAAACAGTTGATGGCGCGTACAGAAAGGTCAAATTCTTCGAGGCTATTCTTCAGCAATTGACGCATACGCAAAGCCTCTGCATTAAGTTCATCGATTGTTCCAACTTCAGATTTTTCAACTTCAATATTCTCTTCTGTGAAAAGATGGAAATGTTGAATCAAAATTTCTGCTGCCTGACGCAGAGCATCCTGAGGGATAATGCTACCATCCGTGGTTATCTCAATCAGAAGTTTTTCGTAGTCAGTTTTCTGTTCCACACGGAAGTTCTCCACCCAATAACGCACATTGCGAATAGGTGTATAAATTGAGTCAATAGCAATAGCCTGAATATCGGCATCGGCACAGCGATTTTCCTCTGCAGGCACATAGCCACGACCTTTGGCGATCCGGAGCTCGATTTTGATAGAAGCAGATTTGTCTAAGTGGCAAATAACCAAATCGGGATTCAACACCTGAAAAGCAGTTACTTTAGCATTTAAATCGCCGGCAGTAAATACTTCTTTTTTCTCTATAGTAACAGAGAATATTTCTTCCTGAGTATCTTCTACGATTTGTTTAAAACGAATCTGTTTGAGGTTGAGGATAATGTTTGTAACGTCCTCCAATA
The DNA here is from genome assembly GCA_945965245.1 of uncultured Porphyromonas sp. Lineage (GTDB taxonomy): Bacteria > Bacteroidota > Bacteroidia > Bacteroidales > Porphyromonadaceae > Porphyromonas. The sequence goes on from CAMFNC010000134.1 coordinate 7,065, forward strand.
CACCCGGAATAGTAGCAAATTCATGATCTACGCCGTCAATCTTGATTGAGGTGATAGCAAAGCCCTCAAGTGATGATAAGAGAATACGCCTAAGGGCATTACCAATGGTGATACCATAGCCCGGCTCCAACGGATGAAACTCAAAATGCGCAAAGGTATTTGAGGCATCCATCATGATTACATTCTCGGGCTTTTGAAATGCTAATATTGCCATGGGATAAAATGGATTATTTAGAATACAATTCTACAATCAGTTGTTCCTTGATATTTTCGGGGATATCAGTACGCTCCGGAATGTGTAACAGCTTACCGGATTTTGAAGCTTCGTCCCACTCCAACCAAAGATATTTACTGTGATTAAAACCGGCCAAATTGTCGGAAATGATTTCCAAACTCTTTGCACGCTCGCGAACGCCAATGATTTGACCGGGTTTCAGAGAATAAGAAGGAATGTTTACCACTTTACCATCCACAGTGATGTGGCGATGAGAAACCAACTGACGAGCAGCGGCACGAGTGGGAGCAATACCTAAACGAAAAACGACGTTGTCCAAACGGCTCTCAAGCAATTGCAAGAGTACTTCACCAGTAACGCCTTTACTGCGCTGAGCTTTCTCAAACATATTGCGGAACTGACGTTCCAACACGCCATAGGTATATTTAGCTTTTTGCTTTTCCTTCAGCTGCATACCATACTCACTGGTCTTGTGACGGCGATTAACGCCATGCTGCCCGGGAGGGTAGTTTTTTTTAGACAAAACTTTGTCTGCTCCAAAAATAGGCTCGCCAAACTTACGAGCAATTTTGGACTTTGGACCTGTATATCTTGCCATTTTATTTGTCTTTTTGTGAAGATTGCGGTTTGATTTCCTAAAGAGAACCAATACAAAAGCTTTTTGTGCAGCCGCGATTGAATAAGAGAGGGTATCTAATGAATGAAAGTAAGAAAGTCAATCTTATCACTCCAAGCAATAAATCCTCTTTAGGCTATACTCCAGCAACCTTCTGTTTAATTGAATATGTTAAGTCTATTAATTCGAAATTGATTTCAAATCATTGAAAATCTCGTCAAAAAAGAAGATTATACACGTCTCTTTTTCGGAGGACGACAACCATTGTGAGGCATAGGCGTTACATCAATAATTTCTGTAACCTCGATGCCTGCACCGTGAATAGTACGGATAGCAGACTCACGTCCATTTCCGGGTCCCTTAACATATACTTTTACCTTGCGTAAACCTAGGTCGTATGCAACCTTAGCACAATCCTGAGCTGCCATTTGGGCAGCATAAGGAGTGTTCTTTTTAGAACTGCGGAAACCCATTTTACCAGCCGAAGACCAGCTAATCACTTGACCTTCGCTATTGGCAAGGGATATGATAATGTTATTAAAAGAAGAATGAATATGTGCTTGACCTATAGCATCCACCTTTACGGTTTTCTTCTTTGCGACTATTTTTTTTGCCATATCAACCTTTATTATTTAGTAGCTTTCTTCTTATTTGCAACGGTCTTTTTCTTGCCCTTGCGGGTACGAGCGTTATTTTTTGTCTTCTGTCCACGAAGAGGCAAACCATTACGGTGACGAATACCCCTGTAGCAGCCAATATCCATCAGACGTTTGATATTCAACTGTGTTTCAGAACGCAAATCACCTTCTACCTTATAACTTGTGCCGATAATTTCACGGATAGCTGCCGCTTGATCATCTGTCCAATCTTTTACCTTGATATTGCGGTCAACTTGTGCGGCATCCAAAATTTTTGAAGCGCTGCTGCGGCCGATACCATAGATATAAGTCAAGGCGATTTCTCCTCGTTTGTTTTGTGGCAAGTCAACGCCAACAATTCTTATAGCCATACTCTATTGGTAATAATTTTGCAACGATTAATACTTGTGTAATATTATCCCTGACGTTGTTTCATCTTGGGATTCTTCTTGTTAATCACATACAAACGCCCTTTCCGACGAACTATCTTGCAGTCCGGAGTGCGTTTCTTTACTGATGCTCTTACTTTCATATCTTTCTTTATCTTATTATTGAAATTACTTGTAACGAAATGAAATGCGTCCCTTAGATAAATCATAAGGAGACATTTCCACTTTTACTTTATCTCCAGGCAGTATCTTGATATAATGCATACGCATTTTACCGGATATATGGGCAGTGATAACGTGACCACTTTGGAGTTCTACCTTAAACATGGCATTGGAAAGAGCCTCCAGTATTACTCCGTCTTGTTCTATGGCTGCTTGTTTAGACATATTAAATATTTAGAATTCTCTTTCTCCTAAAACCTCGTGGATATAATCAAACGAAGAAAGAATCTCTGCTTTCCCTTCACGAATTGCAATACAATGTTCGAAGTGAGCCGATGGCTTACGAGTTTTCGTACGCACTGTCCAACCATCACTTTCGAAAACCACATTTTTAGAACCCAGATTAATCATGGGTTCAATGCAGATACACATACCGACACGAAGTATTGCACCAACTCCATTACGACCATAATTGGGCACTTCCGGAGCTTCGTGCATATCATGACCTATACCATGCCCCACCAACTCACGAACCACATGATAACCACGTTGTTCACAATAGGTTTGCACGGCATGACCTATATTCCCAACATGATTACCGGGAATAGCCTGTTCGATACCTTTATATAACGATTCTTTGGTTGTTTTCAGTAAGGCACGCACTTCTGATGAAATTTCTCCCACTGCAAACGTATACGCAGAGTCTCCCGTAAAACCATTCAGTTTCGTTCCACAATCCACTGAAATTATATCTCCATCTTTTAATACCTGTTTTGCAGACGGAATGCCATGCACAACATACTCATTCACAGAAGCACAAATACTATTAGGGAAGCCACCATAACCCAAAAAGGCTGGAGTGGCACCGTGGTCGCGAATAAAAGTATCCGCTACACGGTCCAGCTCTAATGTAGTAACTCCCGGTTTGATATACTTAGCCACCTCGGCAAGCGTCTTGCCTACCAACTGATTAGCTTCGCGCATCAAGGAGATTTCTTCTTCAGTTTTTAGGTAGATCATCTTTCTTAATAAGCAGCTGCGGAACCTGTCCGCCCTTTGATTCTACCATTTTTCAACAAGCCATCATAATGACGCATCAAAAGGTGGCTTTCAATTTGCTGCAGAGTATCTAAGACCACACCAACCAAAATCAAAAGGGAGGTGCCACCAAAGAATTGGGCAAATTGCTGGCTAACACCAAAGATTTCAGCAAAAGCAGGCAAAATGGCCACTACGGCCAAGAAGATAGCTCCCGGGAAAGTAATACGATCCATTATTTGATCGATATAATCTTTAGTTGCTTTACCAGGCTTTACTCCGGGGATAAAACCATTATTACGTTTCAAGTCATCGGCCATTTGCGTAGGATTAATGGTAATCGCCGTATAAAAATAGGTAAAAATGATAATCAAGAATGCGAATACGAAATTATACCAAAACCCGGTATTATTCATAAATGCATGCATAAAGCCACTACCTTCCGCACTTCTAGAAAAACCTGCAAGGAAAATAGGAATAAACATAATAGCCTGAGCAAAAATAATCGGCATTACATTTGCGGCATTCACTTTCAAAGGGATGTATTGACGAGCTCCTCCATATTGTTTGTTGCCCACCACACGTTTGGCATATTGCACCGGCACTCTTCGTGTTCCCTGAACCAATAAAATAGCACCCGCTATAACAAAGAGCAGGAAAACTATTTCAGCCAAGAAAGCTACAAGACCACCCACAGATCCGCTTGACCAACGTGAAGTAAATTCAGCCACCAACGAGTGGGGCAAGCGGGCTATGATGCCAATCAAAATAATGAAAGAGATAC
>CAMFNC010000135.1 GCA_945965245.1 uncultured Porphyromonas sp.
ATTTTTAATATTTAGTATCCTGAGGGTCGAAATTAGTCCATCCTTTGGTCCAGTCATCGCCTTGAGCAAAGGCTCCCCGGTAATTCACAACCTTCATGCCTTTCAGTTTGATATCGGTGAAACGAGCACTGGTAAGCAGCAGGCTACCGGCTTGGGGCATAAAGTCTGTGCCCAATTTTAGGTCATCATAGTTGGGCAGAATGCTGTTGGCATTGTCCTGCTTTTCGAAGAAGTCCCATGAGAATGGCTTGCGGGCGGTGTCGAATACATTGCCGCCATTATCGCTCCAACCGGCCACCAGTTTCTTGTTGGCATCCGTAGCGGTCACAGCCACACCTGCCATTACGTTGTTCATCACGCACAGGGAGCCTTTGGCGGCAGCCGTCTGTGTGGCAGAACCTTTGTCGTTTTCAACAATCAATCCCACGGGCCAACCGGCAATCACAGAATTGAAAAGCGAAAGATTGGAGTTGCGGCGGATCTGCGCACCGGATTGGAACTGACCGAGGTTAGAGCCATTGTTGGGCATCATGTTGCCGCCATTTACATAGTCGCCGGTATTTCGGAAGCTCTTATCCAAGGCCATGGGGCCTATGAGTGTAACATTGGAGAATACGCAGGAGGTGATGGGCGTTTTCTGCGAACCGCTGCCATCATTATCGCTTTCGAATCCGTTGGAGTAAGATTTATCGGCAATCCGAGAGTCACGCACGCTAAGGGCAAACTGTACCTTGCCGCTGTAACCGAAATCGGTATCGAAGTCATCATCCCAGCCTTTATAGGCAATCAAGTGAGAAGCATTCACGGCACCGCCAAACCATTCGAAAGAGTCGTCATTGGAATAAGACACCTGCACGTGGTCGATTTGTGTGCCGGAGCCCACAGAAGCCAATGTGAGGCCGTTGATTTCACTATCTTGCTTGAAGGGTGCACCACCGAATTCGATACGCACGTAGCTCAATACACCGGAATTGTCTTGGTTGTCATTGCCGCCGAACTGCGTGCGCAATCCGCCTTCGATGGTAGCCCAATCCTGATTGTTCACAGCATTGCCACAAATCACGATGCCGCCCCAATCACCTGGTTTCCGTTGTCCGGCCGGAGCTGCCGAGGTGAAAACGATGGGCTCCAAGGCGCTACCCTTAGCCATGAGTTTGCCGCCCGGTTCCACAATCAATGTTGCTTTGGTGGCTTTGTCGCCTTTGATGATAGTGCCCGGTGCAATGGTCAGCGAAGCACCTTTGGTGATATACACCCAGCCTTTGAGATTATAAACACCTTTTTTCAGGAAGAAGTCTCCACCTTTGATTTCGTATGCAGTGGAGCCGTCGCCAATACCGTTATTATCGGTCAAAGTGAGTTCCAAGCCTTTTATTTCAGGCATTTGAGGCTCGTTATTTTTTTTGTTGCAGGAGGAAAGTGTCAGCACCGACATCATGGTCAGGCCAAGGGCTAAAAATTGTTTTTTCATTGTTCCTTTTTATTTATTGTTTGTAAGAGCTGCAGCTCAGTTTGTAATCATTTCAGTTTGAAAATCAAAGTTTATAAGCAACAGAGAGCGACACATCCAGACCGGTTTGGTAGCGACGTGTGGTTTGCTCGCGTTCCTGTAATTTGCCTTGAGCATCATAGAAGCGTGGGAATTCACGATAGATAACCGCTCCATTGAGTAGGTTGCGCAGACCCAACTTGAAGTCCAGTTTATCATTCACCTGCCACCCCAGATTGAAGTCCAGCATATTGCGTGGCATTTCGTAGCTATCCGGGAAGCTGTTGTTCAGGTTTTCTTGTTCGGTACCACTCATGCTGCGCATACCCACACCCACGATGCGCTTGCCAATGCGATTGAAGAGCAATGCGGCATTGATACCACAGGGGCGATGGGCATAGAAAATGCCGGCATTGATGATGTAGGGCGAAAGACCCTGCATGGGGCGGTCATGCTCATAGCCTGCCACCTTGTCTTTGCCAAAGGTTACGCGGCTCTCCACCAATGTGCCGTTGAGCAGCACGGTAAAGTCCGGAAGCCCCATGAATTTCAGATTTTTGCGCACTTCCAGCTCCAAACCGTAGTTGCGGGCACCTTCTGCATTTTTGAAGAAGTAGCGATAGGCACCGCCGGATACGATGTAGCTCCACTCGATGGGATTGGTAAAGTGCTTGTAGAAGAGTGCCAATGAGAGTTTTTCGATTGGAGCGGGATACCATTCATAGCGCAAATCCAAATTGTGCACATATGCCGGTTTCAGGTTCACGTTACCGCTTACATCGCTAAAGAGGTCGAAGTCGTAGTAGACCGAAGGGGAAACTTCTCGAAACTCCGGACGATTGACAGTGCGCCCCCATGAGGCTCGTAGTTGATGGTCTTCGGTGATATTCCATGTGGTACTCAGACTGGGATAGAATCCCTTATCGGTATGGTTGTGGCGTGCAGTCAGATTGGGATTTACCATGGAGCGGTATACATCCAGCATCAGTCGGTTGTATTCATAGCGTGTGCCGCCATACAGCGTTACTGGACCCACCGGTAGCTGCACACCCAGATAACCGGCAGCCTGAAAGCTTTTGCCGCCATAATGGTTGGTCCAATTGACATCTTCGAGGATAAAAAGTTCTTTTTCGTTGAAGTGATTGTCGTTCAAAATATGGGTTCGAGGATCGGAATCGTATATCAAATCCATAAAATTCGGTTCGCGGCGATTGGCTGCCATATCGAAGCTGAAGAATCGTGTGTCGTATTTGCGCTGGCGTCCCTCTGCGTAAAAGCCGGTTTTGATGATAGGCTTCATGGCACCCGATCCGAGTTCCTGCTTATAGTCAGCCTTGAGGCTGGCGAGGTGCTCTCCAAGAAACGTGAATTGGCGGGTGATTTCCGAGATGCCGAGTTTGCCGAAAAAAGGGTCGCCGGGTGTGGCGTTTTCTTCTCGGTCCACGATGCGGCGGTCAGGACGGTCGTTATCGGCATAACTGTATCCCAGACCCACCTCCAGCCGCTGTTCAGGCAGTTGGCCTATCCATACCGAACCGAATTGTGTGGTATAAACCATGCGGCTGTTGTAATAATCCTCGGTGCTGTTGATTACATATTCTCCACTCATCACCTCCTTACCATTGCGATAGGTAAAGCGGTTGGCACCGTTGGCATTGAAATTGTTCTTCCACGAAAAAGTTAATTCCGGATTGAGTTGATACGAGAGGTTGAGCAATGCACCCAAGCGATTGGCAATGGTATAGCGATCGTCCACAAACTTTT
>CAMFNC010000136.1 GCA_945965245.1 uncultured Porphyromonas sp.
AATGTTATGAAGAATTCAAAAGAACAAAAAAGGAGCTATCAGTCTCCGCAAGTCGTGGTCTTCCATTTGCAGACCCAAAGCATCTTCAATGCCAGTGCCGATACCGATTCGCTATCGGACATGATTGGTGAAGATTATTAACAAACATGGTTTAATCTTAAAAGTAAGAAAATGAAAAAGTCAATCTTTTTGACAGCCGCTCTGTCTTTACTGACATTGGCAGGCTGCAATCAATCCGAAGAACCACGTCCCGAAGCCGGCAATCGCACTCTCATGTTGACCGCCAGAATGCCACAGGAACCTGAAAATCGTCTTGCCCTCACTGCCGATGGCAAGAATTTGAAACTGACGTGGGATAAAACTTCCGACAAACTGTTGCTAAACTTCAAATACAATGGCACGTATTACCGCAGCGGCGAATGCCCCATCACCGCGGTGAGTGCCGACGGCAAGACCGCCACGTTTGCCGTGACCATCCCGGCCGAAATCCCCGCCGGTGCCACTTTCGACCTCTATGGCGTACATCAGAAATTGAGCAACTGGAGGCCTAACGATGGCGGTTACTTCCAAAAAGTAGAAATACCCAACAATGTTAATGACTTTGAAAGCAATGAGGATGATTGCATCACCTTGGATAAGATGGGAACGGCAGACAACGGTATCATCAGGCCGATGATATATTTTGCCAAAACAGGCGTCACTGCCGCCACCTTGGGTACACTCCAATTCAAACACACAGGTTGGGTGGTGGCACTGCATTTCAAAAACAATACCGGCGCCGAAATGCCAATGCCCCTGTATATACAACTAAAAGCCCCTTCCGATACATTCTACAACGGAGATCACGGTACAAATAATTTTTATTTCAATCCGGAAACCCAAGTCTTCAGCACATCATCGAGCTGGAAGGACAAGATCTATTTCAAGATCAATAAATATTCCTGGCTGCCTTATAGCGGACAGAAGATACCCGCAGGAGAGGAGAGGATATTCTACCGCTGGGTGGTGAGCAGTACGCTCGACATACCGCCATTGAAAGGGAATGTATATATCGACTCTGACAATGAAACCGCCACCATGACACCGGCCAGAACGGTGCAGGTGGGCAAGGTCTATCACATCTACACCAAGTGGGACGGCACTAAATTCGAGTTTGGCAAATAATCTCGCGCAGGTCCTCCCTCATCTCCTTGCAGCCGCTCCGCTTCGCCGCCGGAGCGGCTGTTTTTTTGACTTCCGTAATGTGCACCGAAAATTTTGTGCACATTTTACGGAAAATATGTGCACATTTTTCGCGCAATTTGTGCACATTTTCCATTCAAAATGTGTGGTGCTTCCAATCGGCAGTCAACGAAGTCTAAAGATGCGCCATGCCCCGAAAGCCACCAAGATGAAGATAACGATGCCTACCATCAAATCGGGTATGGCAGATTGAGTAAAATGAACCAAGACCCCGGCGGCTATCACCCCCAGATTGACAATTACATCATTCGATGTAAAAATCATGCCGGCACGCATGTGTGCTTCGCGGCTCCGACTACGCTGCAATAAGAACAGACTGATGGCATTGCCCATCAAAGAAAAAAGGGAGATTAGTATCATGCTGCCGAAATGAGGCATCATATCGAGACGAATAAAACGATGTATGACCTCTGCCAACCCCAAAAAGGCAAGGAGAAGCTGGAGCATCCCCGCCCAACGCGCCACCCGTCGCTTGCGTGCTGCATGACTCCCCACAGCATAGAGAGCCATACCGTATACCAAACTATCTGCCAGCATATCCAATCCATCTGCCATCAGACTCATGGAGTGAGCTATGAGCCCCATAAAGACCTCTATCAGAAAAAAAGCAAAGTTGATGGCCAGTACCTGACACAACAATTTGCGCTCGCTTCCGGGAGTTTGCATTTCGGAGGATTGGATACTATCCGTCTCTTCTTGGGTTTGCAGCAACGAGGTATCGAAATTCAGCTCATTCAGTAAGTCGTGTATGCACTCGGGGGATTCGGTGTGAAAGACCGTGAGTGTACGGTTCGGGATATCGAAATGAAGAGACCGGATAGCGGAGCAATCGGAAAGTTTCATGCGAATCAATTGTTCCTCGCAAGGACAATCCATTCGAGCAATGTGAAATAGCGTTTTATTCATTAGAAATAAGCACAGAGTATAGGGTTGTATCCTCTTATGAGCTACAAAAATAAAAGATAAGGAGAAAGAATGGTGGGCGGGAGGGTTACTTGATATCCAAATCCAGCACCCGATGGTCTGCCAAATAACCCGTAAGGTGCTGGCCGATATTTACAGGCCCCACACCGGCAGGTGTGCCGGTAAAAATCATATCGCCCGTTTTGAGCATAAAAAATCGACTGGCATAGCTCACCAAGCGGTCTATGGTAAAAAGCATATCACGCGTATTGCCCTGCTGCACGGTCTTCTCGTCCACATCGAGATGGAAAGACAGAGCCTCCAACGGTGCGCCCAATTCATCTTTGTGAATCCAATCGCCCAAGGCGGCACTACCGTCGAAAGCCTTGGAGAGTGTCCACGGCTTGCCTTCGGCAATAAGTTTTTTCTGCAAATCGCGTGCGGTAAAGTCGATACCCAGCGTCACATCCCGATAATAACGATGGGCAAAACGCTCGGCAATGTATTTGCCCACACGGCTGATGCGCACCACCACTTCGGCTTCATAGTCGAACCGCTCGGCAAAATCGGGAATGAAAAACGGGAATCCCGGACGCAGCGGCGTATCGCCTTTGGTAAAGAGCACCGGTTCCTCGGAAACAGATTTGAAGCCATGCTCCATCAGCGGAACAAATTCATCGGTATGGGCGGGATAATTCATCCCCACGCAAATGATTTTCATGTTGTGCGGCAGAAAGTTAGTCGTGCATCAATCTGTCGCAGCGCATGCGATTGAATATCAGAGCCAAATGGGCATAGAGCGAGGTGTTTTGCACCACCACGCCCTCCGGCACGGCTATACGGTAAGGCGTAAAATTCCAAATGGCATGAATGCCGCATTCCACCAACCAATCGGTGGTTTCCTGAGCCGTCTGGATGGGCACCGTGAGGATGCCGATATGAACGTCGGGGTGCTGCTCCATCTGCTCCTTGAGGGTATCTACATGATAGATGGGGATATCGCCGATACAAGTGCCCACCAAGCCGGGTGCCACATCGAATCCGGCCACAATCTGCAAGCCGAACTGTTGTAATCCGCGGTCTTCGAGCAAGGCGGCTCCCAGATTACCCACACCGAACAGAAAAGCTCGATGCTCTTCGGTGAATCCCAAAAATGTATCCAACACCTGCACCATTTCGGCCGTTTCGTATCCCACACGAGTGCGGCCGTTCAGATTTACGTAAGAGAGGTCTTTGGCCACAAGCGAACTGTCTACACCTATCCCCTGCGCTATCTGCGTAGAAGACACACGCGTATGACCATCGGCTTGCAAGAGTTTGGCATAAGACAGATACCACGGCAGGCGGCGGAGCGATGGCTCCGGTATCATACAGCTGTATTGCCATTTGTCTTTTGCATGACCGCCGGTGGCAATGTTCTTCTTTTTGGTGGGCATAAATCAATTATCAAATTAAAAAAACTCCCTCCGCATACCACACAGTACACGGAGGGAGTGAAAGTTTATGGATAGGGCTGTGCGTTAGGCCTGAGGATACAAAGGATTTGACACACAACCATAAGACACATGATTAGTCGCAGAACTTGGCTGCAAGGAATTCGCGGTTCAGACGTGCGATATTGCTCACAGATATATTCTTAGGACACTCCAACTCACAGGCACGTGTATTGGTGCAGTTACCGAAGCCCAGTTCATCCATCTTGGCCACCATGGCTTTGGCACGGCGTGCAGCTTCGGCGCGACCCTGTGGCAGCAAAGCCAGCTGGCTCACTTTGGCAGAAACGAAGAGCATGGCAGAGCCGTTTTTGCAAGCAGCGGCACAAGCACCGCAACCGATACAGGCGGCAGCATCCATGGCAGCTTCGGCCTTGTGGCGAGCCACAGGTATGGAGTTGGCATCCGGAGTACCACCGGTATTAACCGACACGAAACCTCCGGCTTGGATAATCTTGTCGTATGCCGTACGATCCACCATCAAGTCACGGATGATGGGGAAACCGGCACTACGCCACGGTTCGATGGTGATGAGGTCGCCGTCATGGAAGTGGCGCATATGCAACTGACAAGTGGTGATGCCCGTATCGGGTCCGTGAGGGTGCCCGTTGATATAGAGCGAGCACATACCGCAGATACCTTCGCGACAGTCGTGATCATAAACCACGGGGTCTTTGCCCTCATTAATCAACTGTTCGTTCAGAATGTCTATCATTTCCAAAAAGGAAGCACTCTGTGAAACTCCGTTTAACTGATAGGTTTCGAAGTGCCCTTTGTCTTTGGCGCTTCGCTGACGCCAAACCTTAACCTTGATATTTATATTGTGATCCATTGATAAGTTCTCTTTTTCGTAAAACGTGTGTGGTTAGTTTTTGTAGTTACGCTGCTTACGCTCTGTCTCTTCGTAGATAAGCGGCTCTTTATACATCTCGGGTGCTTGGTCTTCACCACGATATGCCCAGCAGGAAACATAAGAGAAGTTTTCGTCGTCGCGTTTGGCTTCGCCTTCTTCTGTCTGGTGTTCCAGACGGAAGTGGCCGCCGCAGCTTTCTTCACGATCCAAAGCATCGTGAGCCATCAGCTCTCCGATTTCGATGAAGTCGGCCAGACGCAAGGCTTTTTCCAATTCGATATTCAAATCATCGGCACGACCGGGGATGTGTACTTCTTTCCAGAAAGTTTTCTTCAGAGCCTTCAGTTCATCAATGGCACGGCGCAGCCCTTCGGCATCACGTCCCATACCCACATTGTCCCACATGATGTGACCCAATTCTTTGTGCAGGCTGTCCACAGAGCGATGTCCCTGCACACTCATAAGGCGTTTGATGCGGTCACTGATGGCTTTTTCCGCAGCATCGAATTCCGGGCGATCCGTGCTGAAACGAGGCACTTGGATTTGGTCGCTCAGATAGTTCTGAATGGTATAAGGCAATACGAAGTATCCGTCTGCCAAACCCTGCATCAGAGCCGAGGCTCCGAGACGGTTGGCACCGTGATCCGAGAAGTTGGCTTCGCCGATGGCAAATAGACCCGGTATGCTGGTCTGCAACTCGTAGTCTACCCAGATACCCCCCATCGTATAGTGGATGGCGGGATAAATCATCATTGGAGTTTCGTAAGGATTGTCGTTGGTAATCTTTTCGTACATCTGGAAGAGGTTACCATAACGAGCCTCCACAACATTTTTACCCAGACGGCGGATGGCGTCGTCGAAGTCGAGGAATACAGCCAAACCGGTATTATTGACGCCAAATCCGGCATCGCAACGCTCTTTGGCAGCACGGCTGGCCACATCACGAGGCACCAGATTACCGAATGCCGGGTAGCGACGCTCCAGATAGTAGTCACGGTCTTCTTCGGGGATTTGATGCCCCTTGATTTCGCCGCTTTGCAGACGCTTGGCATCTTCCAGTTTTTTGGGAACCCAGATACGTCCGTCGTTACGCAACGATTCCGACATCAAAGTCAGTTTGGACTGATAATCGCCGTGCATGGGGATACAAGTGGGGTGAATTTGTGCCATACAGGGGTTGGCAAAGTATGCACCCTTTTTGTAGCACTGCCATGCGGCAGAACCGTTACATGCCATGGCATTGGTGGAGAGGAAGAAAGTATTGCCATAACCGCCAGTGGCAATAACCACGGCGTGAGCAGCAAAACGTTCAATCTTACCATTAACCAGATTACGGGCAATAATACCGCGGGCACGACCATCCACCAATACCACATCCACCATTTCGTGACGGGTATAGAGTTTCACAGCGCCTTTACCTACCTGACGGCTCAATGCCGAGTATGCGCCGAGGAGAAGCTGCTGTCCCGTTTGACCACGGGCGTAGAAAGTACGTGATACCTGTGCGCCACCAAAAGAGCGGTTGGCCAATGTGCCACCGTATTCGCGAGCGAAGGGAACGCCTTGAGCCACGCATTGGTCGATAATCTCATTGGATACTTCTGCCAGGCGATATACGTTGGCTTCGCGGGCACGATAGTCTCCACCCTTGATGGTATCGTAGAAGAGGCGATACACAGAGTCGCCGTCGTTTTGGTAGTTTTTTGCCGCGTTGATACCCCCTTGAGCTGCAATGGAGTGGGCACGGCGAGGAGAGTCTTGGATGCAGAAGTTCAATACATTGAAGCCCAATTCGCCCAATGTGGCGGCTGCCGATGCACCGGCCAACCCCGTACCCACCACGATGATGTCGAGGCGGCGTTTGTTGGCAGGGTTCACCAATTTCTGGTTGTTTTTATAGTTAGTCCACTTTTGTGCCAACGGGCCGGTGGGGATTTTAGAATCTATTTGGCTCATATCAAATGTCTTGTTTAGTAGTTATACAATAATCCGTTTATGCCATTACATAGCCACTTCCACGGAAATCATGGGTGCGCTAAGGGCGGGGCCGTTGTACATAAAGCCGAAGTAAACAGCCACAATGGCAAAGTTGAGCACGAGCAGTGTGGCAATGATTACGCCAATCACTTTCAGTCGTTTGTACCAAATGGCATTGTTCCAACCGATGGTTTGGAATGCGCTCCAGAAGCCATGAGTCAGATGGAACCACAGAGCCACCAACCAAACAAGATAGAGCACCACATAGAGCGGATTAGAGAAGATGGTCACGATTTGGTCGAAGCCCAAAACAGCCTCATTGCCCATCCATTCTTGGAGCTGCATTTTAGTAAAGAAATGAGTCAGGTGCATACCCAGAAAGCCCAATACGATTATACCTAAAACAAACATGTTGCGAGAGTTCCAGGGAATGGGGGTTTTAGAGGTTACACCATAGCGGTCGTTGCCGCGTGCCTTTCTGTTTTGCAGCGTCAGGATGCAGGCAAAGATGATGTGCAATACAAAGCCGAATGCCAATACGGGCACCATCACCTGTACTAACAGATTGGTGCTCATAAACTCGCAAATCTGATTGTAGAAATGCGTTGTAAAGAGGCCGTCTTTAATGTGTGCAGCATCGTACACAGCCATCAGGTTGAGGATGCCGTGCAAGGCGAGAAAGACAAAAAGGAACAAACCTGAGAGACTCATCAGGAATTTCCTTCCGATCGAAGAGTTGTTAAGCCACATAAGTAATAGTTTGTATTAATGAATAGAATTTATGGTGCTAAGTGATTATTGTCAGACAAAGATAGTCCAATTCATGAGACAAAAGGCACAATTACGGAAAAAAAATGATAATCATCTTTGTCGGATGGGTTTGCGCGGTTTTTATCCGATGTTTTCACCTCTCTTTGAGCCTCATGTGCCATCTCCTCGGGGAGGAGTATTTGATCGACGCACCGAACCGGTATAATACAAAGAAAAAGGCTGAGCCGAAACCAAGATTTCGACGCAGCCTCATTCGTGTATTCTTTAGCTAAAGATGCGTAAGCCGCATCATGCTATTTCTTTTCGGTGGCAGGGGTTTCGGTGGCGGGCACTTCTGGGATGGAGGTGCTTTCTTTCTTGAAACGCTCGTTCAGGTACTTAATCACATCATCGGTGATATCCAATGCAGGCTCGCCATAGAGGATATTGTCCAATCCGGCAGTGGTCAGGATAAGGGCATAACCGTGCTCCTTGTTATATTCCGCCATTTGTTCGCGGATGGTCTTCTGGATGTCTTCCAGCATGAGTTGCTGCTGAGTGGCGAATTTCTGGGTCAGTTCGGCTTCCAGACGCTGGCCACTCTGTTGCATCTGCATCAGACGGTTCTGCTCTTTCTGCTGTGCTTCTGCACTGATAAAGGCGTTGGTGCGCATACGGCGTTCGAAGTCCTCGGCGGCTTTTTGCAGTGCATTGGCACGTCCGGCCAATTGCACACGATGCCCTTCGGCCTCTTTTTCCAATTTTTCGGTCACAGCTTTGTAATACTCATATTGGCTCATCAGTGAGTCCATGCGCACGTAGGCGATGGAAGCTGCAGCCTTTTGGCCGTCGGCCGTTACTAAAGCGGGCTTCGTGTTACTTTTTTTGCCGCTGAAAAACAGAGCAAAGAGCGCAATAATGGCTACTGCCAGAATGGCTTCGATAATGACATGAGTCTTGTTCATCTTGTAAAAAAGAGTGATTTAGCTTTATGATTGGGATTTATTTACTTACTTATCGGTTTGCACACGCTCTTTGAGATTACGATGCAAATCGGCTTCCATCTGCTGGGTCTTCTGACAGCCGATGCCACGGTCGCGCATGGCTTTACTTCCTCCGATGTGCATATTCGGAAATTGGCCTCCACGCTTAAATATGATCCGAACCGAAAGCAGCAGCATCGCTATGGCCACGATAATAAGCGCAGGAAGCAAAAGCATTGATATGGATATTGCCATGAAATAATTATATTTGCTAACGTACAAAGTTATAATAAATCTAACTATTATTAATCATAACGTCTTTTTATCATGCAGATAACAGATCTAAAGCCCACTATCGTGTGGGATTATTTTCACCAAATTACCCAAATCCCCAGACCTTCCAAAAAAGAAGAACGTATTCTGGCTTACCTCGTGCAGTTTGCCCAAGACCATAAACTCGAATACAAGCAAGATGCCGTGGGCAACTTGCTCATCAAGAAGCCTGCCACACCCGGATACGAATCGTGCCCCTCTGTGGTGCTCCAGAGCCACGTGGATATGGTATGCGAAAAGAATGGCGATGTAAATCACAACTTCGATACCGACCCCATCCGCACCATCGTGGACGGTGAATGGCTTCATGCCGACGGCACCACGCTAGGAGCTGACAATGGCATTGGCTGTGCTGCCGAATTGGCGGTATTGGCTTCGAATGATATTGAGCACGGACCCATCGAATGTCTTTTTACTGTGGACGAAGAAACCGGCATGACCGGCGCCATGGGGTTGAAAGCCGGATTTTTCGATTCCAAGATACTGCTCAACCTCGATAGCGAAGACGAAGGCGAACTCTTCATTGGTTGTGCCGGAGGCATGGGCACGATGGCAGACTTTACATACACCATTCAGGCTGCTCCCAAAGACTATGCTTACCTCAAGGTGCAGGTGTCTGGACTCAAAGGTGGTCACTCCGGTGGCGATATTCACATCGGTCTGGGCAATGCCAATAAACTGCTGGCACGCTTCCTCTACGAAATCGAAATCGAAATGCCTTGGGTATTGGCCGAAATACACGGCGGCAACCTGCACAATGCCATCCCTCGCGAAGCCGGTGCCGTTATCGGTGTGCCTGCCGACCAAAAGGAACGTGCGCGGATTATCCTGAACGAACTGAATGCCGCTGTGCAAGATGAATTGGCTGCTGTGGATGCTAACGTGCGCTTCGACATGGAAACCGCCGAAGCTCCCACCGAATGTATCGACTGCAAGACCAAGAGCAATCTGGTACGCGCCCTGATGGCTTGCCATCACGGTGTTATCGGCATGAGTCACGCCATAGAAGGCTTGGTGGAAACCAGCACCAATCTGGCATCTGTGAAGATGAAGCCCGGCAATCACATTCTGGTGGAAACCAGCCAACGCAGTTCCACCAACTCATTGGTACGCGAAATCAGCAAGGAAGTGGCAGCCGTATTCAGCCTGGCAGGAGCCAAAACCTCATTCCGTGACCCCTATCCCGGATGGAAACCCAATCCCGACTCGCTGATTCTGAAAGTGGCAGCCGATACTTATCGCGAACTTTTCGGTCGTGAAGCCGCAGTCAAGGCTATTCACGCCGGTTTGGAATGCGGTCTGATTTTGGAAGAGTATCCCGGTTTGGATATGGTCAGCTTCGGTCCCACACTGCGTGATGTACACTCTCCGGTAGAAAAAATCGAAATCAAGACCGTGCAGATGTGGTGGGATCACTTGTTGCTGCTACTCAAGCGCATTCCCCGCTAAGGTAGACGCATAAGCATTATATATCAGGTAGGCTGCCCAAACCCTCAATCCGAGGTTCCGGGCAGCCTGCTTTGTTTTTCTAACATCGAACGAGCGTCAGCAAAATCCTCCTCACCGAGGAGGTAACACATGAAGCCCGCAGGGCGAACGTGGCGGAGTAGGGTGGTATGCGCCTGTCCCCTCCGAAGGGGAATCTTGGCTCACGCACGCAAGTCCCTCATAACTCACTGTGTGACAACGGTTGATTTTTTATACACAAAATGAAATTGATTTATGCATAAAACGCATGCAATTTATGCATAAAATGAGTTCAATTTGTGCATGAATCATTTTTGCTTTCCCACAGACACAATTTTACCCGGATCAAAATGTTTTTGATAATGTGCAAACCACAATCCGCCAAAACCGAAAAGAACGTATCTTTACAGATATACATTAATATATATGGTATATATCTATGGAAAATAAACTTTCGGATGCTTTGGAAGTTGCCAGCCGTGCCGGTCATATTCTATTGGAAAATGGGGCGGAGCTATCGCGCGTCAAAGAAACCATGGAGCGCATTGCCACATATTATGGTATCGATTCCAAAAGTTTTTTTGTGCTGAGCAACGGCATCTTCACCACCGGCAGTTCCACCGAACGGCGTAACGAAAATTTTGCCAAAGTACAGTTTATCCCCTTCAAGGGTGCACAATTAGACAAAGTGGTGGCAGTCAATCAATTATCGCGAGAAATCGAACAGGGACGACACTCCGCCGCCCAAGCCATCCAACGCCTCGAAGAAATCCATCAGATGCCCACCAAGCCCAAATGGGCGCAGGCAGTGGCCGCAGCCGTGGGCAGCGGCAGCTTCTGCGCACTCTTCGGCGGAGGTTTGGCAGACTGCGTGGCGGCCACTGCGGTTGGTTTGCTGCTGTGGCTGTTTGTAATGTATGTCACAGCTCCACATTTGAGCAAAATATTCGGTAATATCTGTGGCGGCGCACTGGTGAGTTTGCTATGTATGCTGTTTTTCGGCTTGGGGATGGGGCACAGCCTGAGTCATATCATTATCGGTGCCGTGATACTGTTGGTGCCCGGTGTGCCGTTTACCAACGGTATACGCGATCTGGTCAATCAAGATTATTTGGCGGGCATCACCCGTCTGTTGGATGCTACTTTGGTCTTTATGAGCATTGCCATCGGCATCTGTGCACCCCTTATCGTTTACGGCTATTTTAGAGGAGGAATCATACTGCTATGAACATGACATTGATAGACAGCCTGCCCTCCAGCCTGCCCATGCAGGTGGTGGCGGCATATTTGGGCACATTGGCTTTCGCTCTTCTTTTTGGAGTGCCTCGCCGATATTTTTGGTTGGGCGGCATTTGTGGCGTATTGTCATGGATGCCTTATCTGCTGCTGGTGCGTTACACCGGAGCCTCCACGGTGGAAGCCTCGTTTGTGGGTACCGTTTTGGCCACCTTTGCCTCACGCTTGTTTGCCATCCGCAAGCATTGTCCCGTTACTGTATTCCTTATCAGCAGTCTGATACCGCTGGTGCCCGGTGCAGGCATATTTCGGACGGCATATTATATGGTGTCCGATCAAATGTCGCAAGCCATGAATAGCGGATTGATAGCCATCAAAGTGGTGATAGCCATCGTATTGGGCATCGTTATCGTGACCGAGATTCCACAGAAGTTTTTCGTGATGCTGGCTCTCCCTTGCCACCACACCGACAAACATCCCCATCCAAAGGCAGAGTCGATGCTCCCGAAAAACGAAGCCGGCCGCAAGTTGTAATCTCCCGAGTCCAATAAGTGTACTATAACGAATTCGTGCTATATTTGTTTGGTCGGGGTGCAACACCCTTCCCTGACGTCAATCAACAGTAATAATCATAAGCAAATATCCGTACCAATGAAACGAATTATTTTGATGGGGCTGCTGTTATCTGCCATGAACCTGCTGGCCGCTGCCTGTGGCTCTGCACGATGTACCCGAAAAGCCGAAAAATCCGCCACCGAAAACAAAACGGTAATGGTCTCTGACAAAACATTGCCGGAAGACTCTCCTCGAGATACAGAATTGAAACCCAATAGCCCTTATAGTATGTTACCACCCATTGTTATCTACAAAACTCGCGCTGACTATCGCCATCTGGTACCTATCCAAATTTCCGAAGCAGGCGAAGTGCTGAGCTTCCCCTCTGCCTCCGATTTGGGCACTCCGAATCATTATGCTTATCCCGTGGAATTGGCCGATGGTTTTCTGTGGGATCAACGAGGTGTGGGGCTTCGTTCCGTTTTTCTGGATTTGACTTACGAAGAGTATGCCGCACTGGAGCATCCCTCCACCGATATGCTGCTCCGCCATGTCCGGGACAAAAAACCGTTTACCTTTTTGGCGGTTTGCGACCGTCGCTATCTGCAAGATGAAACGGCAGACGGACTCAATCGATACATTGCCCAAGGGATGCCCGGAGCCAACATCCTTATTAACGAAACCGATATGATTTTTGCACGGTAAAAAATGGCCTAAAAATATAAATAAAGAGCCAATAGACGCTGTTTTGTAAAAAAACGAAATAGAATAGATTTTTTTGCTTGTGTTATTGTGAAATATGAGGTATATTTGGGGATGAGATTAGTATTTATCTTGTCCTCTAACCTTAATTTCACATTTAATGAAAAAGATTTTCTTAAGTCTATTGAGTCTTTTCTTTTTATTCTCTTGTACTGGTATCGAACAAGAGAGTGAGATGAAAGGGGATTCATCCCTTGACGTCATCCAAAAAGACAAGTACTTCATCCAGCAAGACCAAGCTCTGCGCATTGCCGAAGATTTCTTCCGGAGCAATATGCGCGCGACGAACTCATCGCCTCGGCTCTTGGGTACCGATGGCACGCTTTTTGGAGCTTCTTCCCCTCAAAACGAACTGCCGGCTTACTATGTATATGGTATGTCGGATAAGGCTTTCGTTATTGTTTCTGCCACCGAGGCGGCTTTCCCCATCCTCGGCTATTCGTTCGAAAACTCATTTGACACGCGCGATATACCCGTCAATCTGAAGGGTATGCTGAGCCAGTACAGCCGCGAAATCAGGTATTTGCGCCAAAACGAAATCGAGCCTTCGGCCGAAGTGCGCGCACTGCGTGCCAAAGATCCGATTGGCGAAATCGTGGTGGACGAAATCATGAAAGGTATTTACTGGACACAGAGTCCGTATTACAATGCTTACTGCCCGCCCGGAACCCCCGTGGGATGCGTGGCCACCGCCACCTCCATGATTATGCGCTATTGGGAGTATCCCGAGAGCGGTGTGGGTTCGCACAGCTATTTCCACAGCCGTTACGGACTGCTGGAGGCGGACTTCAATCATAAATACAACTGGAGCAAGATGCCCAAGGGAAAACTCACCGGACCTAACCACGATGTGGCTCTATTCTCATACGATGTGGCTGTGGCCGTGGAAATGAACTTTGCTCCCGGTGGCAGTGGTACCTATCAGACCATCGTGCCCGGTGTACTCAAAAAGTTTTTCCGCTATCCCGATGTGGTCACCAATGCCACACGCAATGACTATACCGAAGCCGAATGGGACAAACTCATCAAAAACGAATTGGATCACAAACGCCCCGTGCAGTATGCCGGTTCAGGTCAAGGTGGTGGCCACTCGTTCGTCTGCGACGGTTACGACAGCAAAAGCTATTTCCACATCAACTGGGGATGGGGTGGCAGCTCCAACGGATGGTTCAAGTTGAATGCCCTTGATCCCTCGGAACTCGGTACAGGTGGCGGTACGGGTGGTTTCAACTACTATCAGTATGCTGTAATCAACTTCATGCCTCCCGCCACTGTGGCCGGCGACAACAATAATCCCATCGGTGGCGATGAACCCGAAGGAGAAACCATGGTGGTTTATGCCGACGTGAAGGCTTATAGCAGCAAGCCGCTTTACATCCGTTATACTCAATTCAATGGTGTGGAAACCTTCTCACACGGCGATGGGTATCAGAAATTCCTGAAAAAATTGATTACCGTGGGAGCTGACCGCAAGCTGAATTTTGCCGTTAGCGCAGAGATTGTGGATCCCACACTGGCAGACCAAGCTCCATACATCGGTATTTGGATAGACCTCAATAGAGATGGACAATTCGATGAAAAAACCGAACTGGTTTCATCGGCTCAAAAGCAAATGGTAAACGGTGAATTCGTATTGCCCGCTACGCTGAAAGCCGGCACATACAGACTTCGTGCCATCGTGCGCAAGGAAATGATGCCCAATCCCAATAAGTCTTTCCTCTATGGAGAAGTTGAAGATTATACCATTACCCTTAAATAATCCGATTCATACAATGAAACATATATTTCAGAAAACACTGCTGCCGGTGTTTGCATTCACGCTGTTTGTTGCATCGTGCGGCTCCAAAAACGATCCGGTCAAAACCATTGCCGTAACGGGCATCAGCGTGAACCCGACCGAAAAAACGGTTGATGTGGGTGCAACTTTTGTGATTACCGCCCAAGTGACTCCGGACAATGCCACGAACAAGCAAATCCAATGGACATCTTCCGATGCCGGGATTGCCAAGGTAGAAAATGGCACGGTAACAGCCGTGAGAGCTGGTAAGGCCGTTATCTCCGCCACTACCGTCGATGGCAACAAGAGAGCTGATACTCAGGTGACCGTGAAAAGCATCCCGGTGGTTCAATCCATTTCTTTGAATGCCGAATCCAAGAAAATGGTTACCGAAGAATCATTTACTCTGGTGGCTACCATAGCTCCTGCAGATGCCATAGACAAGACCATTACTTGGACTTCTTCCAATGACAAGGTAGTCAGCGTGGATGCAAAAGGTGTGGTCAAGGCTGTTGCCATGGGCGAAGCATCCGTTACCGCCAAAAGTGCAGATGGCAAAGTGACTGCTACCTGCAAGTTCTCCGTGGTGAAAAGAAATATCAACGACATCCCGGGAAATGAACTCTAACCTTGAACAGCTAAAAAAGACAAACTCATGAAAAAATTCTATGTAGTTCTTTCCCTGCTGCTATTGGCTCTGACCGGCTGCAAGGACTCCAACCTTGGAGAAAGAGAATTTGCCGATGCTCTCCCGAGCAAAACATTGACTTTCCGGGCTGCATTGCCGGATGATGCCGCCATGCGTGTGAGCTTTAGCGAACAAGAAGGCTCGCTGAACCTGAATGTGCGCTTCAAAGCCGATGACAACATCAAAATCATGGCTTTGCAGGATAATAAAATTTATCAGCTAAAAGCCTCCATCAAAGAAATTATCAGCGATGGTAAAGCTTGTGTTTTCGAAGCCACTCTCCCGGAAGAAGTGAACGCCCAAAAAGAAATGTTGCTGATGGGTTTCACCGGAATACGTGAAAATTCCATCAAGATTTACAGTGGCAAGTACTACGCTTTTAATGCCGGTGAAATATCTTCCGTAACGCCCGAAAAATTTATGCCACCCATGGTATTCCGCATCGAAAAATTCGTACCCGGAAAAAGTCCGGCTTTGGTGGACGTGGAGATGAAACATATCGGTGCATACGAAGTGCTGCACTTTACCAACAAGACGGCCGAACCCTTGGTGGTCAATGCCACTTTGGGAGATGCATCATCTGCCGATGCCGCCAAAACATGGGCCTATTGGAATGGTTATTTGTATCAAGGCAAGACTGTATGTCACCCCAAATACGATATGATTAGCGGCGAAGTGGTGCTCTATACAAAAAAACATGCTGAAGATGAACCTAATCTCCCCACGGCTCAACCCGGTCAGACGGTTACGCTTTTCTCTTGGTATATCCCCATCGAAAATGCCGTATTGCCTGACATTACACTTCGCTTCTTCGACCCCAAAACTAAAGCCGTTATCCGCTCCAATACCGTCATTGTGCCCAAAGGTATCATGATGGAGGCCGGACGTGCTTATCACGCTTGGGGTTCTTGGGATGGCAAAGAACTCAAACTTACCGACAGCAAAGGCAAGGATAAAGAACTCGCCTCCATTACCATCACGACCAACCGCAATGCCGGTGACGATTTTTCCTTTATGTCTTTGGTGGAAGAATACAACCGCAGCGCCGCCTATATTGACCTCAACAACAATGGCACGAAAGATGCCGGCGAAGAGTTGAAGAATTTCAAAGGTTCCAATACGGTTAAGCTCCAAAGCAATACCCTGACTTTGCGTGGCCGTTTCTCCACTTTGGATGTTTCCGGCCAGGGCGTCACGGGGATGGAAGTAAGTCCGGCCTGCCAATTGTCTGAATTGAATATCTCCGGCAATCAGATGTCTGCAGAAGCTCTGGATCGTCTGTATGACCAATTGCCCAATGTGGAAGCGCGCAATGGCAGCAAAACGATTTCCATCAACAAAAACCCCGGTATTAATGAATGCGTACTGCGCAAAGCCACCATCAAGGGTTGGAAGTTCGATATTCGCCGCGTGCTGAACAATCTCAACCACATTACTTTGCAGATGTCCACAGCGGCCAAAGCTCCTCGTACTTTTTATTTCAATGTGGAAGCTGCCGATGATAAAGGCGTATGGGCAGACCTCAATGGCGACGGTTATATGGAGGACTACGAAAAAGTAACCAAATTCGGCCTGGATGATAAGAGCACAGTGAAGTTTACCACGGATATGATTATGGTGGAAATTTACGGCAATGTGTCTAAAATCGACCTCAGCGACAATGGTAATATCTTCTACATGGACTGCCACAACAGCCCTTATCTGAAGTATCTGGATGTCTCCAAAAATCGTATGGGAGCATTGGACGTGTTCGAACTGCCCAACCTTGAATATCTGGCCTGTTCCGACAATGGATTTTACGACAAGTATCCGCTTAACATTGCCAAAAACACCACACTGAAAGTGCTGGATTGCGCCAATGCTTCTGTCAAATCATTGGATTTGAAGCTTTTGACCAATTTGACCTATCTCAATGTGGCCAACAATAGTTTGAAAACACTCAATGTGTCTGTCGCCAAGAATCTCAAGACGCTCATTGCGGGTAACAACAGTCTGCAAGCCATTGATTTGACTGCCAATCAGAAATTGACATACATCGATCTATCGCAAAACCTGCTCTCGCTCGCCGATATGAAAACCCTGCTCAACGTTTTGCCCAACCTTACCGGTGCATCGCGCGGTGCCATCTGGTTGGCGCTCAACCCGAATGTGGGAGAACTGGATCTCACCCCTGCCAAGCAGAAAAATTGGGATGTGGACATCAAGAATGTTCGGGGCGACAACGGTGCCGGACGCAAAGATCTGATTGGTGAAGACTGGTAATACAGTGTGTACTAACGAAATGCAAATGAATAAATATCCAAAACAATGAAACATATTGTTCAGAATATATGGGCGTTGCTCATCCTGCTGAGTCTGGCCGGCTGTGCTGCCGATAGCAATATGCCCGAACAGATATCGGACGCAAACCGCACCCTGCACATCACGGCATCGGTGGCGCAGAAGCCCACCATGAATGCCGTGGAAAAAGATCTTAACTCCGACAATGTGCTTTTGACCTGGGAAAAGGGCACCTTTACCATCCAAGTGATTGTAAAACAAGGAGCCAAGATGGTACAGGTAAATAATATCGTCATCAAAGATGTTTATAACCAGGGACACACTGCCAAGTTTGACGTAACACTACCCGCAGAAATCGATAGCGAAAAGCCATTCGAACTGATTGGTGCCGTGGGCAATAGACTGATGATTAAAGATGGCAGGATACTGCTGGGTGTGGAGGCACACTCCATGTACGACCTCTTTGGCGTATCGTCCAATAAGGATGCCGATGTGCCCGTGTGGTTTCATGCCAAAAACGTAGAAGTGGGCAAGGAGCAACTCCAAGTGCAGTTCGAGCATCTGGGCGCAATGGCTGTTATCGGCGTATACAACGCTGCCGATAAACCACTGCGTACCGCCGGCTTCGCTATGGTGCCGCATGGTTCGGCTCCGGCTTTTTATCACAAAGCAGCCCTTCCTTTCGAAGGTAATACCGAACTGCCATACATCGACCTGCTGAATCCCACAGCCACTCCCCAAATGATAATGAGCCGTGTGCTCTATCCCGAGGTGGTTATCCCGGCCAAGGCTTTCCGCTATGTGGGCTTCTGGTTTATGCCCAATGGTACCGTAACTCCGGAAGTGGATTTGGTGGCATACGATGCCGATGGTCGTAAACCCATCGTGTCGGCCAATACCAAGCCTGCCAAAGGTAAAACCATGACTGCCGGCAAAGCATACAACCTGTATGCTCAATGGGATGGTGCAGCACTCTCCATTATGGAAAGCATGCCCACCATCTCTTATACCGATGCTCCTTACGTGGTTGTGCGCACCAATCGTGCCGTGGGCGAAACGTTCAAACTGATAGTGGATGGTGTGGATGTGGATGCTTGTCGTGATATTTGGGTAGACCTCAATAACAACGGCAAACGCGAAAAGGGAGAGAATATCTCTGCCAGGAGGTTCAGCTCCAGTTACAAATCCACCCCTGTGGAATTCAAACTTCAAGCTCAAGAGTTCAAGATTTATGGCAAGATTTCATATCTCTGGGTCGATAAAAATGCTCTGACACTCTTGGATATCAAGAAATGCCCCACGATTAAGTCTATTTCCGCCATCGGTAATGAACTTGTCGGTAATCTTGATTTTTCTGCCAATACCGAACTTGTTATTGCCGAGTTGGGCGAAAATTCCATCACGGGCATCAATTTTGGCAACAACACCAAATTGTCTGAGATATATTTGAATAGCAACAAGCTCAAAACCATCGACATCAGCGCACTCTCTTCACTGTATGCTTTCGATGTTTCTTACAACGAGCTGACCTCTATTGTTGTGAAGGATAAGCATCCGGAAATGATGTATGTGCGCATCCAAAGCAATCAATTGCCGGCGTCTATGATTGATGCTATGTACAATGTACTGCCCAAAGCCGAAGAGAGGGATTATAACTGGCAGTACACCATATCCGTGACCAATAACCCCGGCACCGATGCAGCCAAGCATTCCATTGCCACCGATAAGGGTTGGATTGTGTACAAGAAGTAATTGATTCTTTTCTTTGGCAACTCCTTTTTGTGGGAGATGTGGTCCGAATATATCGGCTACATCTCCCAATTTTTTTTCGCTGCCGGAGAGCTATGAAAATCTTATACACAAATCGATTTCATTTT
>CAMFNC010000137.1 GCA_945965245.1 uncultured Porphyromonas sp.
AGAGGAAAGGGCTGACTTCATTTTAAGAAGTCAGCCCTTTCTTTTGCCTTCCTCAAAACTTTTATCTCAAATCGGTCAGCAATGAATATTTTTCCATTCGGCAAGTGGAGAATATCAATCGAAATGTATCTATGGAAGTGGTTCACCGACGGGTGTGCCATGGTGGCGCAGATAAATGCGATCAATAATACCGTCCGAAAGTCCCGATATGGGTACTATCACATCATCGGCGTGCAGGGTGGTCAGTACTTCCACAAAGATGTCGGCCGCCGGCACAATCACATCGGTACGGTCGGGTTTCAGGCCGAAACGCACCATGCGTTCTCCGGGAGAATATTGCTTCAGTTCGTCAGTCAAAGCCATCAGTTTTTCCGTTGTCAAGATATTGATACGCTGCACCACAGGGTCGGGCATGGCCAGACGTACCAATTTATTGATGTTGCCGCCAGTGCCCACAACCCGAATAGAGTCGTATTGGGCGGCCAAATCTCGCAGATAGTGACTAAAAGCCTGCCGCTCTCCGGGTTTGACCATTTCGCTAAGCAAACGCACCGTACCAATATTGAAAGAGTGCGAACTCAGAAGCCTGCCGTCCACCACCAGATTTAATTCAGTACTACCACCACCCACGTCCACATACAGATAATTACCACCTTGAGCCGTAAGCCGCTCCACTCGATCATCAGATAGCAGTTCGGCCTCTTCTTCTCCTTTGAGTATTTCTATCACGATGCCGGTTTTTTCATAAATGGTATCTGCCAGCTTTTTGCCGTTGGCAGAGTCGCGCATGGCAGAAGTGGCGCAAGCGCGATAGTCCTGCACATCGTAAATAAACATCAACTCTTTATAGGCTTTCATCAGACTGATAAGTTGCTTAGCCTTCTTCTTACTGATTTTGCCTTTGGTAAAAGCGTCGCCCCCCAGCCGCAAGGGTACACGCACCAATTGCACTTTACTCAGCGGTTCGGCTTCATTATCTGGATTAACACTTTTTATCAGCAGTCGCACGGCATTAGAGCCGATATCTATGGCTGCATAGGTAATCGGATTCTGGGACATTAAGGAGAGTATTATTTATTTCTTTTCATTTTGCCGGTCCGAATAGAGCTGATAGAGAGCAGATTGCGAACGGTACAGAGCCACCGGAGCAGTAGTCAGTCGCTTAGGTTCACCATCCCGGGTATTGACCCAATATCCTTGGGCTGTATCGTTAAGCCCAGCTTCTACGATAACGCGCAGTTCATTTTGAATATCACGGTCATACACGGGAGCTACCACCTCGACACGGCGATCCAGATTGCGAGTCATCCAGTCCGCCGAACCAATATAATATCGCTCATCACCTCCATTGGCAAAGATGTAGATGCGTGCATGCTCCAGATAGCGATCTATAATGGCATTGATGCGGATATTTTCGCTAACGCCTTCTATACCCGGCACCACAGAACAGTTACCCCGCACACATAAATCAATGCGCACACCTGCCTGCGATGCTTCGTAAAGTTTACGCACCATCTTTTCGTCCACGATATGATTGGTTTTAATCATCACATAAGCAGGCTTGCCCTCGCGACTGTTTTTGATTTCACGATTGAGTAGCACGTAAAACTTGCGGCGCATTTCATTGGGCGATACCAACAATTCACGAAAGCGAACATTCAGATATGGTTTTTCAATGAAGTCAAAAACCTTGTTCACCTCACTCACGATGGCTCTGTTTGCGGTCATGAGCAGATAATCCGTATAAATTCGTGCCGTGCCTTCATGCATATTGCCCGTGCTGATGCAAGCAATGTCGCCACGTGTGGTAGAGATGTGTATGAGTTTGGAATGGATTTTCAGTTTATCTGGACCGAAGACCACCTTGATGCCGGCTTCACGCAGTTTCTGACTCCAATTGATATTACTGGCTTCATCGAACCGCGCCAGCAACTCAACCACAGCAGTAATGTGTTTGCCGTTTTGGGCGGCAGCTATCAATGCCTTGATTACTTTGGAATTTTTGGCCACACGATAGAGCGAAATTTTGATGCTTTTGACCTCCTTGCTAATGGCGGCTTCGCGTAATAGACGCAGCAGATGGTCAAAACTGTAATAGGGGAAGTGGTAGCCGCAGTCATTGTGCAGTACATGGTCTATCAGACTGTCGGTGTATTGCAGCGTGTTGCGTATCAGGGGCAGTTGAGGAGTAAATTTCAAATCGTTACGCCCACAGTCCGGAAAGCTCATCAAATCACGCATATTGTGATAGCGACCACCGGGTACCAGCGTATCTTCCTTGACCAGAGCCGCTGTTTCGTATAGTCTGCGCTGTATACTGCGTGGCATGGAGGCATCATAGACCATGCGTATGGCCTCGCCTCGCTTGCGTTGTTCCAATCCCACGCTCACTTTTTCCAGCACGCTGCTCTGTAAATCAGTATCGAATTCCATTTCTGCATCACGGGTAAACTTGAAGGTGTATGCCTCGTAATAACTATAATTCAGCCCCGTAAAGATATAGGGCAGACAGTAGCGGATCACATCATCAATAAACATGATGTAGCTTTTGCCTTCTTCGTCCGGCAGTCGCACAAAGCGACCCACCTCTTTGACCGGTATCTCAATGATGGCCGTTTCACGGTTTCTGAATACTCCTCCACGGCTGCTATCAACCAACTCCACCGCCAGATATAGCGCCTCTCGGAAACTTTCTGGAGCGAACGACATATTTTCCAAGAAAATCGGATTGGTGCTACCATTGAGTTTGGTGGTGTAAAACGAAAGCACCTGTTCACGCTGCTGAGGCGTTAACTGTTGTTCGTTGATGATATGGATATTTTCGCGCATCAATTCACTTTTGAGTTGCGAAAAAGTCTGTTCAAAAATTTTGGAATAAGCCACATTTAGCTGCGTGATGGCTTTGAGCGTGCGCTCGGCTTTGAGTCTGGTGGAGCCGGGCAGATTGCCTCCGTATTCCATCAACCGACGAAGTGAGGCCACACGCACCCGGAAAAACTCGTCCAGGTTATTGGAATAGATACCCAGGAAGTTGAGTCGCTCCAGCAGAGGCACATCCGACCTGCCGGCCTCCAGCAGAATGCGTTTATTGAAGTACATCCAGCTTTCATCGCGCTCTATGTAAGGGAAACGTTTATTCATTGCACAGTAGGTTGTCCTGTTTCAACAAAGATAACCAATACTTTCCACGAAACGATTGCATCATCATTGACATATCACAGAAGCTTGCGTTTCATCCTTTCTAATAAACCAAAAAGACTGCGCCGAAACCAATGTCTCAACGCAGTCTCTTCTTTTACGTTTAATGTTGCGGCCTTGATTATGCGCCGAGACCAACCATGGCAGGTACTGAACCAAAAATCAAAATAGCCACGAGCAATGCAAGAATAGCATACAACTCGGGGAATACGGCCATCACCATGGTAGCACCGAATACATTGTGACCGGCACCGATGGCTTGAATACCATTGGCACAAACTTTAGCCTGACGGAGAGCAGAGTAGCAACCCACAACACCCAGAGCCAAACCGGCAAAGAAAATAGCCCAGCCGGCCAAAGTAGTCATGGCATTACCGGCCACTAATTTCTGAATAAGACCAGAGGCCAAGAAGAAGCCTACGAAGCCATACAAACCCTGTGAACTGGGCAATGCACTAAGACCGATGTATTGACCAAGAGCGTCGGGGTTCTTTTTCATTGAACCAACGCATGCGTTACCGGCAATCGTTACACCGATGCTACTGCCAATACCTGTCAGGCCGACCATCAAAGCCACGCCTAAATAAGCCAACATTTCATTCATAATACTTTT
>CAMFNC010000138.1 GCA_945965245.1 uncultured Porphyromonas sp.
CGCCATTGACGATATGCGCGCCACTCTGCGCACAGGCGCTCCCATGGGTGGTGAAGGAGATATGCAGCCTGCAACCTGTTGGACCTGCAAAAGTCCCGATGTGCCGCGTGTGATGCAAGAAAAAGGTGTGGAGGATTTTTATAAAGCCAAATGGTCTGCTTTTGGTGCGGAAATTGTAAACCCCATTGGTTGCTCGGATTGTCACGACCCTGCTACCATGGATTTGCACATTAGCCGTCCGGCTTTGGTGGAAGCATTTGCTCGTCAAGGCAAAGATATTACCCAAGCCACACCGCAGGAGATGCGTACATTGGTATGCGCACAGTGTCACGTGGAATATTACTTCAAGGGTGAGGGTAAATATCTGACTTTCCCATGGGACAAAGGTATCACAGTGGAAGATATAGAAGCATATTATGACGAAGCCGGCTATGCCGACTATACGCATGCTCTGAGCCGTACACCCATACTGAAGGCACAGCATCCCGGCTATGAAATCACACAAATGGGCATTCATGGTCAGCGCGGAATATCATGTGCAGACTGCCACATGCCATACAAAACCGAGGGTGGCATTAAGTTTAGTGACCATCATGTGCAGAGTCCTTTGGCCATGATAGACCGCACCTGCCAAGTTTGTCACCGCGAAAGCGAAGAAATCCTGCGTAACAATGTGTATGAACGTCAGCGCAAGGCTAACGAAATCCGCAACCGCTTGGAAACGGAATTGGCCAAAGCACATATCGAAGCCAAATTTGCCTGGGATAAGGGTTGCTCCGAAGCACAGATGAAACCCGCGTTGGCATTGATTCGTCAGGCTCAATGGCGTTGGGACTTTGCTGTAGCCTCTCATGGTGCCTCCTTTCATGCTCCGCAGGAAATTCAGCGCATTCTCTCGCATGGCTTGGATCGTGCCTTACAAGCCCGTTTGGAAATAGCCCGCGTATTGTCCAAAGTGGGCTATAACGATGCTGTGCCCATGCCCGACATCTCCACCAAAGCCAAAGCACAACAATACATAGGTTTGGATATGCCTAAGTTCAAGGTCGATAAGGAGAAATTCCTCCAAAATGAAGTGCCCGTCTGGGTGAAGAAGGCTATGAGTAACGGCAAGCTGGCCAAGGCGTAAGATACCACCCATTGTACACTGAATATATATTATATATTGATAGAGTAGACAGTATAGAGCTTGGGATATTCTTTCTGATATTTATATTGCAGAAACACCTTAATTATGTGGAATAAACCTTGGCGTATAACCGAAGGATTAATGCTGGGAGCAGGTCTGGTTGCTTCCGGATTGCTCTTGCAGCGGACGGCAGGTCCAGTGCAGTGGGATACTCTGGCCGCTCCAGTCAATCTGATTATTCTCATCGGTTTTGTGGCTCTCATCATTACCTCGTTTTTACTTCGTAAGCGCATTTACCTTTTTAGTTGGCTGGGGCATTATACCGCAGCCGTTTCGGCATTGATTTGGGTGGTGGCACTGACCTTGGTAATGGGACTGGTGCGCCAATTACCTTCGCACCTGCCCCCCGCAGACCCGCTGGGACTTACCCGGATGCTCTCTTTCTGGCCTTTCGTATTGGTTTATATTTGGCTGACCGTATCATTGGGACTTGCCACCCTTGTACGTATTGCGCACTTCAGCGCACATCAGATTCCATTTGTGCTGAACCATCTGGGCTTGTTTATTGCTTTGGTGACTGCCACGCTAGGCAGTGCGGATATGCACCGCCTGACCATGACAGTACAAATGGGCAAACCCGAATGGCGCGCCGTGGATGAAATGCAACGTGAATATGAGTTGCCTCTGGCTATCGAATTACACAATTTCAGTATAAAAGAATACCCACCTAAACTGATGTTGGTAAACAATACATCCGGTCATTTGCTACCGGAACAAAGACCAGTGCATTTATTGGTGGAAGATTCCATTGCCACCCAAGGCCGTCTTCTCGACTGGCATATTCGGGTGCTCAAAAGTATAGATATGGCTGCCGCCGTATATCATGCAGATACTCTGGACTATGTGGAGTGGCACACTCCGGGGGCTACCTCTTCCGTACAGGTAGAGGCCTTACGCGAAGGGAGTTCCGAGGTTCGTATCGGATGGGTTAGTTGTGGCAGTTTTATGTTTCCATACCAATCACTCAAATTAGATTCCACCGTTAGTTTGGTGATGCCGGTACGTGAGCCGGAAGCATTTCTTTCGGATGTGACCGTATATACCGAACAAGGCGGTCGATATGATGGCAAGATAGCCGTGAATAAACCCATGCGGGTGGAGGGTTGGAAAATCTATCAACTCAGCTACGATGAGACCAAGGGGCGATGGAGCGATGTAAGCGTGTTCGAATTGGTACGCGACCCTTGGTTACCCTATGTCTATATCGGTATTTGGATGATGATAACGGGAGCAGTATGGATGTTTGTTACAGCCGGCAGAAGTAATCGTTTGCGAAAAGAGGAGGGGCAATTATGATTATAGGTTGGCAACATTTTATCTATTTTGCAGCAGTAGCAGTGGCATGTTGGCTGCCGGGAGCATGGACGGCATGGCATCATCCTCGTTCACGCGCACCCTATCTGTTCACCGGCGGCGGTTTGCTAGTATTTCTCAGTTTCATCGTGCTCTTTTGGATAGGTTTGGAACGTCCACCCTTGCGCACTATGGGCGAAACACGTCTATGGTACTCTTTTTTCCTTCCGCTTGCCGGGTTGATTACCTATGCACGATGGCGTTATAAATGGATTTTGAGTTTCAGCACCATACTTTCGGTCGTGTTTATCTGCATCAACCTCTTCAAGCCGGAAATACACAACAAAACATTGATGCCTGCCCTCCAAAGTCCCTGGTTTGCACCTCACGTAATCGTGTATATGTTTGCTTATGCTATGCTGGGTGCAGCCTTGCTGATGGCGCTCTATCTGCTGTGGTTTAAGCGAAAAACTATTGAACCGAGTGAAATGAAACTATGCGACAACTTGGTGTATGTGGGGCTCTCATTCATGACCCTTGGCATGCTTTTCGGAGCAATATGGGCCAAAGAAGCATGGGGGCACTATTGGTCTTGGGATCCCAAGGAAACGTGGGCTGCCATCACATGGTTCACTTATCTAATCTATGTACATTTCCGTTTGGGTCGTCCGCATAGGTTCCGCCAAGCATTATACCTGTTGATTTTTGCATTTATCTTTCTGCAAATGTGTTGGTGGGGTATCAATTATCTGCCCTCTGCGCAAGGCATCAGCGTGCATATCTACAATCAGAATTGATTTCCTGCCACCATCGCTTTACCATTCCCACATCAAATGATACCGAAGCGGGAGACTTTGGTATGTATGAATTAAAGCAAAATACATTGGTATGATTTTTGCAAGTGCTTTATGAATGTCTATTGATATTCTAATCACTGATAATATAACGCAACACGATAAATATGAAGACTTCTGAAAACAAACAAAGCCAACCTCTCGTGGACGAAGAGGAAGAAACCGACAATTTGTCAGACAACGCTACTCCGGAAACCAGCGATGAGTGTGCCGCCTCCGACTCTGCTCCGAAAGAGGAAGAATTGCAGGATTTGCAAACCCGATACGATGAACTGAACGATGCACACCTCCGTCTACGTGCCGAATATGATAACTATCGCAAACGCACCATTCGCGAAAAGAGCGAATTGATTCGCAATGGTGGCGAAAAGGCGATGATTGACCTATTGCCTGTAATAGATGATTTGGAACTGGCTCTCAAAAACATCGGTGAGACTTCGGATGTGGATGCCTTGAAAGAAGGTGTGCAACTGATTTATACAAAGTTCGAAGAGTATCTGAAACGTCAAGGCGTGACCCCGATAGAAACAGATCATCTGCCTTTCGATGAAAATCTTTGTGAGGCTATTGCCGTAATTCCTGCTCCTTCCGAGGAAGAGAAAGGCATAATGATAGATTGCGTGAAGAAAGGATATAAGCTGAATGACAAGGTGATTCGCCACGCTCACGTGGTGGTGGGTCAATAAGTCCCCCCTAATGCTATAAGAAGATGGCAAATAAAAGAGATTATTACGAGGTATTGGGTGTTAGCAAAAATGCTACGGACGATGAGCTGAAAAAGGCTTATCGGAAAATGGCCATCAAGTACCATCCCGATAAAAATCCCGGCGACAAAGAGGCTGAGGAGAAATTCAAAGAAGTAGCGGAGGCATATGATGTGCTGAGCGATAAGCAGAAGCGCGCACGCTATGACCAGTTCGGCTTTGCCGGTGTGGGCGGCAGTGCTGCCGGCGGAGGTGCCGGTGGTTTTGGCGGCGGTATGTCTATGGAAGATATTTTCAACCGTTTCGGCGATCTTTTTGGCGGACATTTCGGTGGAGGATTTGATTTCGGTGGCTTTTCCGGTGGCGGAGGCGGACAGCGGCGTGTGCAGCGAGGCTCCGACCTGCGCGTGCGTGTCAAATTGACTCTCGAAGACATTAGCAAGGGAGTAGAGAAGAAACTTAAACTCAAAAAATATGTATCCTGCTCGCATTGTCATGGCGAGGGCACCATGGATACTGCCGGCAAAAGCACTTGCCAGACTTGTCATGGCTCCGGTGTGGTGACCGGCGTGCAGCATACCATCTTTGGTCAGATGCAGACTCAGAGTGTTTGCCCCACTTGTCACGGTACGGGCGAGGTGATTACCAAGCCCTGTCCGCATTGTCATGGCGAGGGTGTGGAACAAGGTGAGGAAGTAGTTACCTTTAATATCCCGGCGGGTGTGGCAGAGGGCATGCAACTCACGGTCAGCGGCAAGGGTAATGCGGCTCCGCACGGTGGTATAAATGGTGACCTTCTGGTTTTAATTCAGGAAGAGCCGAATCCTGATTTAATTCGCAATGGCAACGATGTTATCTATAATTTGCTTATCTCCATGCCTTTGGCTGCACAAGGCGGTGCAGTGGAGGTGCCCACCATTGGCGGCAAGGCCAAAGTGAAAATAGAGGCCGGCACTCAACCCGGCAAAGTGCTTCGCCTGCGCAATAAAGGCCTGCCCAGCATCAACGGCTTTGGCACGGGCGACCTCTTGGTTAATATCAATGTATATGTGCCCACTGTGCTCACCGATGCCGATCGCGAATTGATGCGTCGGATGGAGGCTTCGGATAGTTTCAAGCCCACAGAAGAGATGCGGAGAGAAATTGACCGCAAGTATAGAAATATGCTCAATGACTAAAAGTAACGAATGGAGCATTCTTCTTATAAAATCGTAGTTTCCGGCTTAGGCGGTGTGGGTGGCTACTACGGTGCCATGCTGGCACGTGTGGCACGCGAATATTATCCCGAAGTAGAGGTCTGGTTCTACACACGTGGCGAACATCTGAAAGCTATATACCGCGAGGGGCTGACTGTCCGCACTCCGACACGCACATTTACTGTGCAGCCACATGG
The DNA here is from genome assembly GCA_945965245.1 of uncultured Porphyromonas sp. Classification (GTDB taxonomy): domain Bacteria; phylum Bacteroidota; class Bacteroidia; order Bacteroidales; family Porphyromonadaceae; genus Porphyromonas. The sequence goes on from CAMFNC010000138.1 coordinate 5,434, forward strand.
CGTAACGGACGATGCCGGACTTCTGCCCGAACCCGATTTGCTCATTTTTGCCACCAAAAGCTATGATTTGGAACAGAATATTGAGCAATTACGCTCATGCATCGGTTCTCATACACATATTCTGCCCTTGCTCAACGGTGCCGACATTACCGAGCAAATCCGACGCATTCTGCCCGATGCCAATGTGTGGTATGGTTGCGTGTATATCTCTACCCGCAAAGGCAAGCCAGGATGCATTGATTTGGAATCGGATACCGAGTCATTTTTCTTCGGCACCGAACAGCAAGTACCTTCTGCCCAAGAAGAATTTGTTTTGGAAATGCTGACTCGAAGCGGTGTGAACGCCACGAGACCCGAAGATGTGCAGGCTGTGATTAGAGAAAAGTTTATGATGATTTCTGCCACCGCTACCGCCACGTCTTATTACAATATGAGCATCGGTGCTGCACTGCAGCTTTATCCCGAAGAGATGAAAGCCTTGCGTTCGGAATTGATAACGCTATTCGAGAGCCGGGGAGTGGTCTTTACCAAAGATATGGAAGCCAGCCTGTTGCGCAAACAAATGCGTATGCCTGCCGACAGCACCTCTTCCATGCATGCCGACTTTCTGCGCGGCGCACATACCGAGGTGGAAAATCTTACGGGCTATGTGGTGCGGGCAGCGGCTCAAATCGGTATAGCCGTGCCCATATACGAAAAGATGTATCGGGCTTTGACTCAAAGTCCGTATCCGCCACGGATATAGGATTATTATCTTTTCAAACAAAATTCAAGAGGCTGCACCGAAATAAGAATTTCGGTGCAGCCTCAAATTATATAATCTTGCCAGGACATGGATGGCGATGTAATAATTCTGTATAACTTTGTACGATTTTTGGACGCAAAAAAGAACCGTCGGGTCGATAGGGTCGTATGGCGTGTTCTATGAGTTCATAGTTATTCTAATCATTTCATTGTTCCACATCTATTATTATGGCAAAAAAATCAATCACACTTATTGGCAAGGCTTTGGCACTGCTTCTGCTGCTGACCGTGGTGGCACCATCCGTTGCATGGGCACAGATACGTGGTCGGGTCACTGCAAGTAAACCTGCAGAGCGCATGGTGCGTTGTAAGGCGGTTTTTACGGATCATACGCCTGCCATCGGAGCCACAGTCTATCTGAACGAAAGGCCTGTGGCCGTAACTGGTGAAGACGGTAGCTGTCTGATACAGATAGCGGAATCGGCACAATCTGTCGAACTTATGATCTCTTATGTGGGCATGAAGCCTGCCAAACAGAAGTATCGTGGTGAAAAGCAATTGTCTTTTGTGCTCAAAGACAATGCTTCAGAGTTGGGTGAAGTGGTTGTAACCGGCTACCAAACCATCAATAAAAGCCGATGGACCGGTTCGGCTACTACTATCAAAGGCTCTGAAATCACCCTGCCCGGTATTACCACGTTGGATAAGAGTCTGGAAGGTTTGGTGCCGGAAATGTTGGTGATGCCCACGGCAGGTGATGTGGGAGTATCACCTCGTCTGCGTATTCGAGGCACCAGCACCATTTTGGGCGTGCGCGAGCCGCTTTGGGTGGTGGATGGAGTAGTGGTGCGCGACCCCGTGACCATCCCGGCCGAAGATATCAATGATCCCGATTTCATTAATCGTGTTGGTAATGCCATTGCCGGTATCAATCCTGCCGACATCGAACGTATAGACGTGCTCAAAGATGCCGCCTCCACGGCGTTGTATGGTGCGCAGGCTGCCAATGGTGTAATCGTGATAACAACCCGCAAGGGAGCGTATGGCAAATTGCGCATCAATTATTCCGGTGGTATGGGGCTTGCGGTTCGACCACGTTATACCGATAGGAATATTGACCTGATGAACTCACGTGAGCGGGTCAATTTCTCTCGTCAATTGGTGGAGTCGGGTTACTACTTCCCGTCCAATATGTACGAGGTTGGATATGAGCATCTGGTAAAGAAACTCTACAATAAGGAAATCGGTTTCGAGGATTTCAGTAACCGGGTGCGGAGTATCGAATCGCTCAATACTGATTGGTTCGATTGGTTGATGCGCGACGCCCTCTCCACCGACCACCATTTGTCTGTATCGGGTACTTCGGGTAATCTGAATTATTATGCTTCGCTGGGATATAATCTGAGTGATGGGGTGGTGAAAAACAATCGCACACAACGCACCACCGGCTATCTGAAGGTGATAGCCGATTTGAGCACTCGCAGCAAACTGAGCGTGTGGATGCGCAGCGGAGTGGAATCGCGTGGTTATCATGCTTCGTCTGTAAATCCTGTGGATTATGCTTACAACACGGCACGCACCATTCCCACTCATACCCCGGACGGCAGCTATTCGTTTTATAAACGTGGCGATGATGATGATTACAGCTATCGTTTCAATATTTTGAATGAATTAGAGCATAGTGGTTATCGTCAGAATCATTTTGAAACTTCACTCAATGCCGCTTATGATTTGAAAATCACCAAAGACCTATCGGCTTCGGCATTGGTTTCTTATGCCACCGGCAATACAAATGGCGAGGAACATCATGATGACCAGACATTCTATGCAGCCAACAAGCGGTGGACGGATTATGGCAGACCTTTCAACAAAGTGGCTTTGGCTCACAGCGAACTGCCTTATGGCGGTGAATTGAACCATTTCCAAGAGCAATATCGTGCACTCTCCGGCCGATTGATGCTGAACTATCTGCATACCTTTGCCAACGAAGATGTGCTCAATGTACATGTGGGCACAGCAGCCGAAAGTACACATGCGTATGGCATGAAGCAGGTGCAGCGTGGCTACTTTCGCGACTATGGCGAAAAGTTCGTTGCCCCCGAGGATCTTGACCGTTTTCCGGCATACAAAACTTGGTTGATTAGCGAGGCTGCACAACCCAAGCGAATGGATGATTTGCTGAATCAGGCTTCCGCTTTTGCCACAATATCTTATACTTTCCGGCACAATCTTACTTTGGGTCTGAACGGACGCACCGATGGTTCCAATCGTTTTGGTTCGCAGAGCAACCGCCGATTACTGCCCGTGTGGTCCGTATCCGGCAGCTACAATTTCTCTCCTCTGCTGGCAGAAAGCTCATGGTTTAACTATCTGTATCTGCGCACATCATACGGTACGCAGGGTAATATGCTGCGTGACCAATCGCCTGTGCCGGTAATTCAGAAGTTGAGCACAGACCCATATTTCAATGAAAAAACGGCCATTCTGGCGCGTTATCCCAATCCCAATCTGCGCTGGGAAAAAACTCACTCCTTCAGTGCAGAACTGGATATGGCTGCATGGCAACGCCGGGTGGCAGCCACGCTGTCTTATTACCACAAATATACGCGTGATGCTTATATGAATCTGGATATTGATTTGGTAAACGGATTCCCTTCGTATGTGGTGAATAGCGGCAATCTGCGTAATCATGGCTTTAGTTTGGCCTTATCGGTGGAGCCTATACGTATTAGCAATTTTTCATGGCGCATCTCCACCTCTTTTACCAAAAGTTTGAACCGTTTGGACAGCAAACCCGAATATGGTCGATATGCCGTGCGTGACTTCCTGCATGGGCGTGCTTTGGTACAGGGCGAAGCGTTGGGTACGTTCTATTCATATCGCTTCCGTGGTTTGAATTCCGAAGACGGAGGCCCTCTTTTCCACGATGGCGAGGAACGCAAAGAAGAGTTTTTTGGCAAAAGCAATTACGAAGTGTATCGGCAAGTGCTCGGTAAATCCGGCACGCGCATCCCCACCATATTTGGTAGTCTGCGCAATAGCTTGCGTTGGGGCGATTTCTCCCTCCGTTTCAATCTTTCTTATTGCTTGGGAGCCAAAACTCGCCTTTTCAAACCTTATCGGGATGGTAAAAACTTTTTGCCCGAAATGAATGTCAATCGGATGTTTTTGAATAGATGGATGACGCCCGGCGATGAAACGCGCACGAATGTACCTGCGGTGCTGGATCAGATGGTGCCGGCCGTATCCGATAAATACAACCGCCATTATTCACGCAATCACTCCCGCAATATGCCTGTGATAGCCAACAATTCATGGGAGATGTATAATTATGCCGACATTCGTGTGGTATCGGCCGACTATCTGAAGTGTACGGATTTGAGCCTCAGCTACCAAGTGCCTTCGTTGTGGCTCAAGCATTTCGGCATAGAGGCCGCACGCGCGACTTTCTCCATCAATAACTTATTCGTGCTGGCTCGCCCCGAGCTGAAAGGGCAGACACCGGTGCAGGGCGGATTCACCGAGGTAAACCTATCCGAACGTCCGCAGTATAATTTGCAATTCAATATCACTTTATAGACCGGAATCAATGAAACGAATCATTCTTCATATATTCACAGGCTTGTGCCTGATGATGGTCTGGATGCTGACCATGACCTCATGTGGCGATTTCCTTAGCGAACGCTCCAATGACCTTGCTTACATCCGCACGGCGGACGATCTGGATGAGTTGCTCATCGGCTCTTGCTATATGTCTGTAGCTCCCACCACACCGCGCAATTATGACAAGTTCTACTTCCCTTATCTGCACTATATGGCAGACGAGGCGGAAGAGCTGATCGGTACCACACGTTATAGCCCCGAGGCCAATATTCGTCCGCGAGTATTCGGATACTATACGTGGCAGCAGCGTGTGGGCGATGCTTTCGATGCACTGACCACATACAAAGAAAGTGTGGATTGGTTGCGCACATACAATCACATCCTTACGCTCAATATCGTGCTGGACGAATCTGCCCGTATAGCCACCCCCACCGTGGCAGAGCAAAATCGCATCAAGCGTATTCAAGCCGAAGCACACTTTCTCCGTGCTGCATACTATTTCTATTTGGTCAATCTGTATGCCCGGCCTTATGCTTCGCAGAATTTGGAGGAGCCCGGTGTGCCGGTAAAAAATACCCATTTCATCGAAAATAAGAAATACAGCCGCCAGAGCATTCGCACGGTCTATAAGCAGATTACAGACGACCTTGCCGAAGCGCTGAAATTGGGCAATGGATTGACGCCCCAATCCCTCTATCGAATATCCGAACCCGGCATATTGCTTTTCGCTTCGCGCGTATCACTTTATATGCAGGATTGGAAGGCTGCAGCCGATTACGCCTCTCAGGCCATGAAGTTGCATCCGGCATTGACCAATCTCAACACCTTGGGGGTAAATGAATTTTTCTTCACATCGGCCAATCCGGAATTGATTTTCAGCATGGGAGGTGGTTTGATTTCAGCGGAAATGGGCAGCAGTTCGCCCATCGGAGGCTTTACGGTATCCAAGGAACTGTATGGACTCTATGCCAAGGAAGATCTGCGCGCCGGTCGCTATTTTGAGCGCATTGCAGCTAAAGGCGCATTGCCCGATGGCAATCATGTGCGTATCTGCAAGACCGACCCCAAAGGTATGGGCAGAAGCGAAATCTCCGATGTATTCGTGCTTCGTGGTGCGGAGATTTACCTCAATCTGGCAGAAGCCCTGGCCATGCAAGGTCGGGATGCTGAAGCCTTGAAATGGTTAAATCAATTGCGTCAAAATCGTTACAAAGCCGGAGCATCATACCTCTTACCTGCTGCATCGGGCCTGGAATTGATGCAGACCATTCGCCGCGAACGTCGCATGGAACTTTGCTTCGAGGGGCATCGTTGGTTTGATGTGCGTCGCTATCGGGTCAATCCTCTCTATCCCGAAAAGACAGAATTTGCGCACACCTACACCATTTACAAAAAAGTGGATAGAAACAGTATTCCGGATGTAACTTATCTCTATACGCTGCCGACTCAGGAGGAAGAAGGCTACGTGCTGCCTCTGCCTCGTGAAGAGCGCACGCTCAACGACCAAATTCAAGACAATCCACGCCTTGTGCGCAAACCCATTAAAACCATTCAACATGAAACGAAGTAATATATCTGTTATCGCCTCCTTGCTCCTGCTTTGTCTGGCCATGTCCGGCTGTGGCAAGGAGCTGCTGACCGGCGAGGCGTATCCCGATGTCAATCTATTTGCTCCCGATGAGGCCGACCACTCTGCTAATGCCGAATTGCGTCGCTCCTTTTATAATCAGACCGGTTCTTATTTGCTCTTTAGCGATACGCTGCGCCGTGCCGATCGCATTCGTGTGCTGAGTATACCGTACAACGTTACGATTACAGGCCAGGATTATTACGAAGCGCAGCTCTATCGTTTGAAATACTTGACCAACTCATCCCAACGGACTCAGGCAGCAGAATTCATTCGTACCCGAATGGCCAAATTCGTCAGCAAGCAGGCCATGCCCTATTCTGTATTGCTAGTAGATACCATTGTGGCCTATCCGTATGAAAAAAGTCTGAAAACCTATAATATGGAAAAGCCAGATGTGCGGCAAATCACCGTATTCGGTATGCAGACGTTGGCCATTGCACGTATGGGTGATTTGGCTAAAAAAAGTCCCAAAGAGCAAAAGACTTTGGCCGTGGAAATTCTGAATAATCTGGTCAAGGAGGTAATGAGGCACACCGATGAAGATACATTGGCTTCTTATTATGCCATCAGTGCGGCTTATTACGACAAAGCCTTCTCTAAGGAAGAGGGCAATCTGCCGGATATCAAGGATATGCGCGAATTGGGCTTTCTCAAATGTTACAGATTTAAGCCGGATAATATGTCGTTTTACCCCGCTTCCCGCGATTTGGAAACGTTTGTGAAAGAGCTTTTGGGCAAGTCTGAAGCCCAATGGCGTAGTGAGCATGGCGCTTATCCTCTGGTCATTCGCAAACTGGAAATACTCAAATCCGTTATCGAGAAAAAGGGCATTAGTTTGAGCTATTTGGCAGAGTAGAGTCAAGCCCTGCTAATATAATTCAAGAGGCTGCACTGAAACTTTTGTTTCGGTGCAGCCTCTTTCTTTTGATGGACGTGAGTTCTACCTAAGCGCGCAAGCGACATCAAGTGGGAGCATCTGCAAGGTTCTCCTTGGCGAGGAGGTAACGCATAAAGCCTGCAGGGTAAATGTGATGGAGGTGGTATGTGGCACAAGCATGGTAAACTACTTTCGCTGATCCGATATCACCTCGCCGGGCTTTGCCCGGCTATCCCTCAGACTGCCAACTTTTTTCAATACACCACACAGCCGAGGTCACCAAATAGCGGATGTATCCTCGCCACCACCATAACAACAAACAAAAAACTCCGTTCCGAAATTATCAGCACGGAGTTTTTGTTTTCTAATACCGTATAGAGTTCGATTATGCTTCTTTTTCGATAGCTAATTTGCCACGATAGTAGCCACATTCGGGGCATACGGTGTGATAGATAAACCATGCATCGCAATTGGGGCATTTGGCCAATGCGGGCATCTGCGCCTTGTCGTGTGTACGACGTTTGGCGGTACGAGTCTTGGATTGACGTCTTTTAGGATGTGCCATTGTCTTTTATTTTATTATTATTAATCTTTCTTTTCTTTGAGCGATGCCAATGCAGCCCAACGAGGGTCGGCAACAGCATTTTCCCGGAATTCGGTCTGACTTCCAGAGGAATATCTGTTCATTACCGATATCATCTCAGGGTCGCATTCACCTTCGGGGTGCATTCGTTGCATCGGCAGACTCAGCACAATGAATTCGTACATCTGCCAACTCAAATCCACCACGCCTTCGCGTTCAGATATCACGATAATCTCTTCGCTTTCTTCCCGATATTCCTCACCAAACTTTACAATCAGTCGGGCATTGGTATTGACCGGCAGCAGCAGCGGAGCCAGACATCTGTCGCAAGTGGAGCGCACCTCTCCCATAAAATCCATCTCTATGGTAAATACGCTGCCCACACGCTCGACTGTGCCCCGCATTTTCACAGAGCCTCCTGAGATGACCGGGCTTTCGAGAGCCTCAAAATAATCATCGTCCAAGTCGAATGCCATCGGATGTTTGCTCTCCGAGAGCGTCTTAAGTTTCAGCGCAAACTGATTAGAAGCGTATTCCATAGGGTTTCACCACTGTAAAACTTTGCAAAGGTACAAAAAACTCCCATTCCAACAAACCTAAGCAGTGTTTTTAAATCGGTGTGCACATCTTGGTGTCATCGGACAGATGAAAAAAGAAAGGGGTGTAAGTCAAACAATGGTTTGATCTACACCCCTTTTAGCGGTATGGACGGGACTCGAACCCGCGACCCCCTGCGTGACAGCCAGGTATTCTAACCCGCTGAACTACCACACCGTGTTTAGGACTTGCTGTC
>CAMFNC010000139.1 GCA_945965245.1 uncultured Porphyromonas sp.
TCAAATGTTTCGACATAATTTTACTGTTTTTTGACCTCTCCGAGTGTCAACTTTTTCAGTACATGTCAGTTCGGGTTATTTATTGTAATTTTACATCATATTTATATTTACGAAAAGGAAAAAGCATGTCCATTCTATCAATTGGCATGATTTTTGTAATTTTTCATCAGAGATATAAATCAAAACAGTATAGGTATTATATGATTATAAAAAACAAAGAACATCGCTTCATGCTGGACGAAGGAGAAGATGGAGGGTTTCCCCTGGCGTTTCCGATTATCACGATGTTTGAAAAAGACGACGACTTTTCCATTAAACCGGATGAGTTATCGGAAGAATTACCCATTCTGGCTCTCCGGAACATGATACTATTTCCCGGATTGGCTATACCCATTTTGGTTGGTAGAGATAAATCCCTCAAAATAATTCAGCAAGCCAATAAAAAGAAAATATATTTTGGAGTTGTGAGCCAAAAAGATGCCACGGTGGAAGACCCCGAAATTGACGATCTCTATCGTATCGGAGTGATTGCCGAGGTTTTGCGTGTGGTGGAGATGCCTGATGGTACCACCACAGCCATCATACAAGGCCGACAGAGATTCAAATTGCTTGACCTCTGCAAAAACAAACCCTATTTGGCAGGACACTACGAACTTCTGCCGTTTAAAATGCCGCTCAAGAGCGACAAGGAATTCTCTGCCTTGGTTTCCACAGTACAAGAACTGACCATGCGCATGATTGCCCAAGTAAGCGATCAAGTGCCCGCCGAGGTATTCACAGCTCTTCAAAACAATAAAAACCCCATTTATGCCATCAACTTTGCCTGCGCCAATGTGAGCGACTCAGTGGAAGAGAAGCAAGCCTTGCTGGAAATTGATGATTTTAAGAAACGCGCATACAAGCTACTGGTTCTTCAGCACAAGCAAATACAAATATTAGAGTTGAAGGCCAATATCCAATCCAAAACGCGCGAAGAGATGGATAAGCAGCAAAAGGAATACTTCCTGCAGCAACAAATCAAAACCATCCAAGAAGAATTGGGTGGCAGCATGAATGAATTGGATATTCAAGAGCTGAGAAAAAAAGCCAACGAAAAAGAATGGAGTGCAGAAGTGGAAGCTGTATTTGTCCGCGAATTGAACAAGTTGGAAAGACTGCATCCTCAAAGTCCGGACTACTCGGTTCAACTGCAATACTTGCAAGCCATTGTGGACTTACCTTGGAATAAATTCAGCACCGATAACTTTAATCTGGCTCGTGCACAAAAAATATTAGATCGTGATCACTTTGGCTTGGAAAAAGTGAAGGAAAGAATCGTGGAGCATTTGGCCATACTGAAACTGAAGAAGAACATGAAATCGCCTATCATCTGCCTATATGGTCCTCCGGGTGTGGGTAAGACGTCTTTGGGTAAAAGTATTGCCGAAAGTATCGGACGAAAGTATGTGCGTGTTTCATTGGGTGGTGTGCATGATGAAGCGGAAATCCGAGGTCATCGCCGCACTTATATCGGAGCCATGTGTGGTCGTATCATTCAAGGCATTCAACGCTCGGGCACGAGCAATCCGGTGTTTGTTTTGGATGAAATCGACAAATTGGGTAATGACTTCAAAGGCGACCCGTCTTCTGCTCTACTTGAAGTTTTGGATCCGGAACAAAACTCGGCTTTTCATGACAATTATCTGGACATTGATTATGACCTAAGCCATGTACTATTCATTGCCACAGCCAATAATCTGAGCATTATCCCCCAACCTCTGCGCGACCGCATGGAGCTTATAGAAGTTTCCGGATACATCACCGAAGAAAAAATTCAAATTGCCAAAAAGCATTTGATTCCCAAGATTTTGGAGGAACATGGTTTCGACAAAAAAGAGATCAAATTCCCCGCCAAAATCATTGAAAGAATCATTGAGGATTATACTCGCGAAAGTGGTGTGCGCACATTGGAAAAGCGAATTGCTACCATTATCCGAAAAATTGCAAGACAAAAGGTGGAGTATGAAAGCTATAATATGAGCCTGCAGTTCGAAGATTTGAAAACATATTTGGGTGCACCCATGTACTCCCGGGAGCAATATCAAACCAATGAGTATGCTGGTGTGGTTACGGGTCTGGCTTGGACCAGTGTGGGTGGCGAAATTCTTTTCATAGAAAGTAGCTTGCACCCTGGGACAACCGGGAAACTGACTCTGACCGGCAATCTGGGAGATGTGATGAAAGAATCTGCCATTTTGGGTATGGACTATATACGCGCTCACACTGAAGATTTCGGCATCAACGAGGACATGCTCAAAGACAAGGAAGTGCACATTCATGTGCCGGAAGGTGCTATTCCCAAAGATGGTCCCAGTGCAGGTATCACCATGGTGACTTCGCTGATTTCGGCTATTACTAAACGTAAGGTAAGACCATTTATAGCTATGACCGGTGAAATCACACTGCGCGGAAAGGTAATGCCTGTGGGAGGTATTAAAGAGAAAATTTTGGCGGCAAAACGTGCCGGCATTAAAGAAATCATTCTTTCCGAAGAAAACCGTAAGGACATCGAGGAAATTAACCGAATTTATTTGGAAGGTTTGCAATTTCATCATGTATCGGATATCCACGAAGTGATAGACCTGGCGCTGATGGATGAAAAAGTTGAATAAAAGCCAAAGACATGAACGAGATTATCAGTCAGGAAGCACGCACAGAAAAGGAAGTGCGTTGTGTAATAGCTCATTGCAGAGATTTATTTGCCAAGAAGCTGCATGACTATAAAACCAGTTGGCGTATTATGCGCCTGCGCTCGCTTACCGATCAGATTTATATCAAAGCTAATCGTATCCGCAGTATTGAAATCAATGGTGAAAATCGAGTAAATGAAGGTATAGTGCCAGAATTCATCGGCATGATTAACTATGGCATTATTGCATTGATACAGATGCAAATGCCCCTGACTGATACACCGGATATTAGTGCCGAAGAGGCCTTGCAAAGATATGATGCGGAAGCTGAACGCACCATCGGCTTGCTCATTGACAAAAATCACGATTATGGTGAGGCTTGGCGGCAAATGCGCATCTCTTCATTTGTGGATTTAATTTTAACCAAAGTGTATCGCACCAAGCAAATTGAAGATTTGAACGGTCAAACCCAAGTATCCGAAGGTGTGGATGCCAATTATATGGATATCATTAATTACAGCATTTTTGCTCTGATTAAATTAGGGGTACATGACTCGTAAAGTGATTATTGTAGAGACAAGTCGCATTATTTTGGGTACTGTGTTCGTTTTATCGAGTACAGCAAAAGGGATTGATCCCATGGGGTTATCCATTAAAATAGGCGAATATCTTTCAGCTTTGCATTTAACTTTTTTAGAACCATATTCTTTGGAATTGGGTATGATATTGTGTTTGGTAGAGTTCTCACTCGGAGCCTTGGTACTAATGGGTATTTACCGACATTGGGTTGTTCGCCTCACTTGGCTACTGATGTTATTCATGACACTCCTGACACTATGGATTGCCTTGGCTAATCCGGTGGCGGATTGCGGTTGTTTCGGAGATTTAATCAAATTGACCCATCAACAGACTCTTTTCAAAAATATCATACTTTTCGGGCTTTCATTCGTTTTGGTGGGTTCACCAAGAAAAATCAGCCGAATATTGAAGAAAGAGGAAATCTGGCCCATGGTTGGACTCATGGCTTTTGCTTTCGTTTTCTTTACTGTGAAAAACTATCGTCATCTACCCATGAAGGATTTCAGACCTTACCCCGTTGGTCTGAATCTGCAATCTGCTGTGGACGACGCCCATGTCAAGACGGAAGATGAGTACACTTTTGAGTTTATCTATTCCAAAGATGGTAAACTGAAAAGTTTTGACATGAACAATCTGCCGGATGATGGTTGGGAATTTGTGGAGCGAAAAGAAACATTGGTCAAAAAAGGTGAATCTGCTGCTTGGGTTGATTTTGTGCTATTCAACAGCAAAGGAGAAGAAGTTTCCGAACATATTCTTCATCATCCCAAAGGAGCGATATTGGTCATGGCTCCATTTCTAGAGAAAGCCAATTGGAGTGCTGCGGAAAAATTAAATGCTTTATATCGGCAAGCCTTGGAACAAGGATACATCTTTTATGCCGTTTCAGCCTCTACTTATGAAGGAATCAGCCAATGGCGTCTGCAAACCAAATCCATTTATCCAATGCTCTTTATGGATGCAACCACCATCAAGACGATTGTGCGAGGCAATCCGGGATTGGTGCTGATTCGCAAAGGCATTATCGTAGACAAGTTAAATTACTTCGACATTCCAAATATAAAACGAGCGAATAAATTCATCGACAAGGTGCTGAATCAAGAGAATACGCCATTCCGACACACTTGGACTGCCATTCCTCTTGGACTATGGATTATGCTCACCCTTTTGGCAGCCATTAGGAGAATGCGTCGTGCTGGGAAGCTATCCCAACTCAAAGAACATAATACAGCTCACATTGATAAACTTTAAATGACAAAGACATGAGAAAAAACATTGTAGCCGGAAACTGGAAAATGAATATGACCCTGCCAGAGGGCATTTCTTTGGCAAAAGGCTTGGACGAAGCGCTTAGAAACAAAGAACCCAAATGTGATGTAATCATTGGCACGCCGTTTATTCATTTGGCAACCATCTGCAACGAAATTGATTTGAAAAAAATCGGAGTTGCTGCTGAAAACTGCGCCGACCAAGAAAAGGGCGCATATACCGGCGAAGTTTCTGCCGCAATGGTGGCAAGCACCGGTGCTAAATACGTAATTATCGGTCACTCGGAACGTCGTGCCTATTATGGCGAAACATCCGATATTTTGACCAAAAAAGTAAATCTGGCCTTAGCTAACGGTCTGACTCCTATCTTTTGCGTAGGTGAACAGAAAGAGGAACGTGAAGCCGGCGAGCACTTTGAAGTGGTTGAAAAACAGCTTAGCGAAGCCTTGTTCAATCTCTCTGCCGAAGATTTCAGCAAAATGATTATTGCCTATGAACCTGTTTGGGCTATCGGCACCGGATTAACAGCCACAGCCGATCAAGCACAAGAAATTCATGCTCATATCCGTAGCGTAATTGCAAAACAATACGACAAAACCATTGCAGAAGATTGCACCATCCTATATGGTGGCAGTTGCAATGGCGACAACGCCAAAGAACTCTTCAGTCGCCCCGACGTGGATGGAGGTTTGATTGGTGGTGCATCTTTGGCCGTAGAAAAATTCATGCCCATTATCGAAGCCTTCGGCTAAACAATTTCATATCAGGCGCGCTTGTACAGTATACAGGTGTGCCTGATTATTTCATAGAGAAAATACAAATCAATGAAACGATTTATCCTAAAACTATTCTTAATGACTCTGCCCATGACACTGTGGGCACAGAGTAATGCCCCGGAAAAAGTGGCTCCCGTATCCATTTTTGAAGCTCTGCAAAGTTATACTCCGGGCGAAGGGTCTGTGACCATTCACCAATCGGCAGATGTGCTTAGCCGCGTGGGACGCGTAAAGATGCGCACAAACTCGGTTTTAGGACATGAGGGAAACATATATACTGTATCCGGTTTTCGCATCCAAGCCTATACCGGCAACTCCTCAAAATCAAAAAATGAAGTCAATGCCCGCTCTCAACAAATCGGAAGATTCTTCCCCGAACTGAATCGATATATCAGCTATAAAGCTCCTTTCTGGCAATTGCAGGTGGGCGATTTCCTAACTCGCACAGAAGCCATCAAGACACAAAAAGCCATGAAGGAGGCCATTCCGTCAATCTCTCGCGAGCTTTATGTAATTCCGGAAAAAGTACGTATTCGCAATTACAATCCGGTAATTGAGGGTGGTGGCAATATAGAATAATCCGCATCAAAAATCTATTTTTCGCTTGACTTCATTCCAAAGCCAAGTTATTTTAATCAATATGGATAACAAGTATCAAGACCTATCTACCGAAGAGAGAGAACTCGCCCTGCGCGAACATTATCGCGAAGCCCTATTGCTGTTGGGTGAAGACCCTGAGCGTGAAGGACTGGCAAAGACCCCGAAACGCGTGACAAAAGCCATGCAGTTTCTGACACAGGGTTATAACCAAGACCCGGAAGCCATTTTACGCTCTGCTATGTTCAAAGAAGATTACAAACAGATGGTCATCGTAAAAGACATAGACTTCTACTCTTTGTGTGAGCATCATATTCTGCCTTTTTATGGCAAAGCCCATATCGGATATATCCCCAACGGCTATATCACGGGCTTGAGCAAACTGCCTCGAGTGGTGGATGTATTTGCTCGCAGACTGCAAGTGCAAGAGCGACTAACCACCCAAATCAAAGAGTGCATTGAGAATACGTTGAAACCTTTGGGTGTAATTGTGGTTTTGGAAGCTCAACACATGTGTATGCAGATGCGTGGTGTGCAGAAACAAAACTCCATAACCACCACCAGCGACTTTACCGGCGCATTCAAAGAAGCCAAAACTCGTGAAGAGTTTTTAAATCTTATCAAGAGCAAATAAAAGTTCTCCTCTCCCCACTCCCTACCTCATACCTGCAATTCCGGCAATGAAAGAAAAGTTACAAGCGATATATCAAAAAATCGGCATAGGAGCCCTATCGGAAGCATTGATCCATACACGAGCATTGATAAACCAAGATGGCATGATGAAATTCACCACCCGATTGGACGAATTGGAATCTATCTATCGCAACTTACTTTCTTATTATGCCAAAGGGACTACCGATGCTCAGCGAGAAGAAATTCTGCAATACATCGGTCGTGGCATATTGTCCACTGCGGATGGGGTTGTATATGAAACCGAACGCCTGCACAGCAGCAAAGAATATTACCAGCAACTTCGGCTCCGCACCGGCATCAAAGACGAAAGTCTTGGCACACTCATCACAAGACTTCAATCCACTTCCGACCGAAAGATATACGACAGCATTATCCATGACATTTTCATTGCCATTTGGGTCAATAAATCTCTTTCGGAAGAAGAAAAACAGCTCATTATCAAGCTCTCTGCTACAGAGAACGATTATCTCCTATGCATTCTGGTTTCGGCATTGACTCTGGCACTGGAAGAATGGTGGGATGCGGTCAAAATGGAACTACTCTTGTCCTTACTGACCCGTACAGGCCTTTCGGCAAGGCTGAAAGCCAGACTTTGGACCGGCGTAGTTCTTACAGCACAACGCTACCCCATCCAAATAGAAGATGAGAGCAAACGATTGACTCCAATCCTGCACACAGCCATGGAAATCCACACCGATGCCGTTCATCAAATACAAAGCGTTGTGGTGCGACTGTATGCAGCTTTGGAAACCGATGAGGTCAATCGCAAAGTGCAAACAGAAGTAATCGAAGGGCTTCGGCATATCTCTCCGGAGATCAGCAATAACCTTGAGCATTGGAACGAATCCTCTCAAGATAATAGCGCGAAGCCCGACTGGTTCCGGGCTTTGGATGGCTCCGGGCTGGATAAAACACTGCGAGAACTTTCGGAAATGCAGGAGCGGGGAGCAGATGTCATGTACAGCACGTTCAAAAGCCTCAAGCACAATCTTTTCTTTCACGAATTACCGAATTGGTTTCTTCCGTTCGATATGCAGCATAGTGCCGTGGCTCCGCTGCTCACCGAAAAAGAGTTTGCAAACACCATCACCCTTATCGGCAAGCAACTCTGTAATGTGGATGCTTATGCTTTGCTGGCCACGCTGAGCCTGATGCCGGAGCATATGCGCATGCAGGCTCTTCGGCAAATGAGCATGGCAAATCTCGATGAACTGAAAGAGCAATTGGAAATTAATGAAACTGTATCGGAAAATAAAGCATATCAGCATGAGCTGAAGCATTATCTGGAAGATCTTTACCGCTTTCACAAAGATTATCGTTACCACAGCGAATTCGATGACTCATTCAATCATCCCTACCTCACAGACATCTCATTTTTATCGCAAGCGCTGCAAGCTGTAGATTTTCGCAAACTGCTGGCAGATATGTTACTCAAGCAAAACCGTTCAGAAGATGCGGCGCACCTTTTACAGGAGCTGTGTAATGTAAAAACCGATGATGCGGCCTTGGCAGAGAGACTTGGTTGGGCGTGGCAATCCGCCGGACAATATGAAAAAGCCTTGCAAGCCTATGCACATGCCGATTTAATTGAGGGAAGTAGCTATTGGGTTACTCGACAGCAAGCCGAATGCAAGCATCACCTCAACCAATATGCCGAGGCCTTGGAAGACTATGAGCGTTGCATCGGTATGAGGCCCGAAAACAACGGATTACTACTCAGAGCCGCAGCCTGCCATCTGTCGCAACAAAATTGGAAGGAAGCCCTGCAATACTACTATCGGTATGAATTTACGGTAAAAGAAGGATTGCAAACCGCACGCCCCATTGCCTGGTGTCTGTTAATGAGTGGAGAGACAGAAAAATCCGAAAGTTATTATACCCAAATTTTATCGGGCGATGAAACGGAATTGCGTGCCCCGGACTATCTGAACGCCGGCCATGCCGCCATGATAGCAGGAGATAAACCGCAGGCTTTGCGTCGCTATCGTAAAGCCCTATCACATTATAGAGCTTCAGATAACGAACAGCAAGACAACTCTTTTTATCGTAATTGGGCTTCCGACACCCCCATCTTAATACAATTAGGAGTAAACCCTCAAGACATTCGCCTGATGAACGAAGCCATCCGTGAAGACATCAATACGGACTGATTAAATATCCCGAGCACAAAGGGAGAATTATTTCTTACCGAAAAGGATGCCCATCAGACCGCGAGTAATGGTTCTGGCTATAGAATTAGATACTTGTCTATTCATACTCCTGCCCACATTCTTAACCATTTCGTCCACAAATGACGGTTGTGCCTTGGCATTTCTGCTGCCTTGGCGCAATTGAGCCTGACGGGCTTTCTCTTCTGCCTTCAGGGCTTTTGCCTCGGCTTCCGCCTTGGCTTCACTTTCTGCGCGGCGAGCAGCTGCCTCTGCTTTGGCATTCAACACCTCATAGGCTGATTCACGGTCAATGTCTTGAGCATATTTTTTATAAAACTCACTCTGCGAAATCAGTCTGGCACGAGAGAAACTTTCCAATGCCCCCACCTGACCCTCGGGTGGCAGAATGGATGCACGCTCCACCATTGTGGGTGCACCTTTTTCGTCCAATACCGATATCAAAGCCTCACCAATCTTTAGTTCTGTAATAGCTGTTTGGGTATCAAAAGCCGGATTCGGACGAAATGTGTCTGCGGCTATTTTTACCGCCTTAATATCACGAGGGGTATAAGCATGCAAAGCATGCTGAATACGATTGCCCAACTGTCCAAGGATGCAATCGGGCATATCCGCCGGGTTTTGAGAAATGAAGTAAACACCGATACCTTTGGAACGAATCAGCCGGACGATGCGATCCACTCGTTCCAAAAGGTCTTTGCTCATATCACTGAAAAGTAAATGTGCTTCATCGAAGAAAAACACCATCTTAGGCTTTTCCGGATCGCCCACTTCCGGCATGTTCTCAAATAATTCGGATAAAAGCCACAGCATCACCGTGGTATAAACTCTCGGCGACTGCATCAATTTATCCGAAGCCAAAATATTGATAACCCCCATACCGCCTTGTGTGCGAATTAAATCGTCAATATCCAAAGCCGGTTCGCCAAAAAAATCGGAAATACCTTCCGTTTCCAACCGGAGCAAACTTCGCTGAATAGCTCCTATCGTAGCCGGAGAGATATTGCCATAATTCGAGATGTATTCAGCGCGATGCTCTCCCACGTAGTTCACCATCCGAGATAGGTCTTTCAGGTCAAGTAAGAGCAGATTATTGTCATCGGCCATTTTAAAAAGCATGGAGAGCACTGCCCCTTGCGTTTCATTCAAACCCAAAAAACGCTCCATCAGCAACGGGCCGATTTCGGAAATGGTGGTGCGGAATTTAACCCCTTGCTGCCCATATACATCCCAAAACTGCACCGGTGAAGCACCAAACTTAAAGCCTTGTGCCTCCAAATCATACAGCTTCACACGCTCCGTCACACTGCTTTTATTG
Source organism: uncultured Porphyromonas sp. (assembly GCA_945965245.1). Classification (GTDB taxonomy): domain Bacteria; phylum Bacteroidota; class Bacteroidia; order Bacteroidales; family Porphyromonadaceae; genus Porphyromonas. The sequence goes on from CAMFNC010000139.1 coordinate 10,070, forward strand.
CCACCGGGGGCAGCCACGCCTGATAAATCGCCTTTGATATCGGCAGCAAAAACGGGTACACCCATTCGGCTGAACGTTTCGGCCAGATTTTGCAGCGTTACTGTTTTGCCCGTTCCGGTGGCACCGGTAATCAAACCATGGCGATTTGCCATACGTGGGATAATACATAGTTCCGTATTTTCAGCCTTTGCTATGAAAGCTCTACCTTGATTGTCAAACATAATGGATGGATATTAAATCATCGTTCAATGAAAACTTCAAACATTATACCAAATATAGTCATTTGTTTTCTCTCCGAGAAAGCCGCTGTGAAAGAGGCCGGGAAATTTATATACAAATTGATTTTATTTTATGCATAAAACGCGCACAATTTATGCATAAATTAATTTCGTTTTATGTATAAAAATTTCGGCATCTATAAATCAAAGTGACGTGTACTGAAAAACGTTGATACTCAGAGGGGCAATACAGGAACTATGCTCATATGCAAGATGTCCGCTTCGTGTCGAGCCAATTCAACCATGAGTTTGTAGGCTTCGTGCCCCAAACTCTCGCGTTTGAGCTTGGTTTTTAGGAAACGATTCTCTTTGCGGAGTTGCTCCAACTCTTCTTTTTCTCTGAGTGTCAAATC
>CAMFNC010000140.1 GCA_945965245.1 uncultured Porphyromonas sp.
GATGCCGAATTTGCCCAATACGAAAAAGATTTGGAAAAATACAAGAAAGAACACGGCATCGTGTAAATATCCTGTTTCAGATTAGTGAATGATGAAGAACGGGGATGGCTCATGGGCTTTTTCATGATGCCATCCCCGTAATTGGGGAGCATTCCCATTGTTTTTATCACCACCGAATGTTTTATCATCATCCGTATTTTCCAGCCATACACCTGATTTTCCTCGGCCTTATCCTCCTTATCGGCTGTCATCCACTGGTGGCGCAGCAATCCGTCACGCTGCGCGGACGTGTGCTATCCGTAACAGATTCCACGGCAGCACAGCCGCTACCCGGAGCCAGCATAGCTCTGCTGCAAACCGCAGACTCTACCCTGATATGCGGCACAACCAGCAATGCCGGAGGACACTATACACTCCGCCTGCCACATCGACGTGGCAGACGCTATCTGCTGCGTGTATCGCACGTGGGGATGCAGACTGCATACCGAACCGTGCAGGCATCGTCAACCACATTGCAAGATATTACGCTAAGTGTAGGGGTGGAATTGCAGGGCGTGATTGTAACCCCCAATCGGCCACCAATACGTGCGGTGGGAGACACCACACTGATAGAAGCAGAGGCATTTCGAACACCGGACGGGGCTTATCTGCAAGACTTGGTGCGGCGCATCCCGGGCTTGAATTACGACAGCCGCTCGCACTCACTGACCTACAACGGCAAACCGCTGAATGAAATATATGTGAATGGTGAGGTCTTTTTCGCCGGTAATAAACAGGTGGCTCTGGAAAATCTGCCAGCAGAACTTATTGCCCGGCTCAAAGTGTATAATAAAAAAACTGACCGCGAAGACTTCACCGGCATAACCGGAGGCGAAGAAAACTATGTGCTGGACCTGCAAACCAAAAAGAAACTGAACGGCACACTGATGGCCTCCGTGACCACAGGAATGGGCAACCACCACAAATACAACCACGAACTGACCGCCAACTACTTCAGACAAGGGGGCGAAAATCTATCCTTGACCGGTTCTCTGGGAAATACGAAAATCACATCGGACTACGACCGAAATAGAGCCATGTTGGGAGCACTGAACTTTACTCGAAAACCCACATCGCATCTGACCCTGAACGGCAACGTATATGCCGGCAACGAACGGCGCGGCGAACGTAATGCCACCTACCAAGAGCAATATTTGCTTTCGGAGTCACAAAGCATCTATCGGACTGGATTTCAAAACCAACAAAATCAAAATGTGAATGCTATGCTGAAATTGTTATACCGCATGGATAGCAAAATGATGATGACATGGGAAGGAACATTCCTGCATAACGGCAATAACAATCTATCAGACTCCCGACAAGCCGCATACCACACGCCCATTTCGCTTCCGGAGGGAACCAATCCGCTTTGGCCATGGGATTTCCTCGGCACACAGCCATCCTCGCTCTACGAACAGACAGGCTTAATCCGAAGCAATACAGCCAATGGCTCCTATGCAACCCATATCGGCATCAATTATCGGCTGAACGAAAAAGGAAGCACCTTGGGTATAGAGGGTCGATACAGATATGGCAATAGTAAGGCAAATCAGTTTGCCCACAACTCCATTGTTTATCATCGGCTGAAAAAAAACGAAGGATTAGACTCTGTACTCCGGCGAAATCTGTATCGCGATGCTCCGCAAACCAACAGACAATATGAACTAACGGCTGTATGGACGCAACCACTGGCCAAGCACCTGCGCATGCAGCTATCCGCTACGCTGCAATCGGCACACACTGCAAGCAGGCGCAGCGTGTACGACCTGACACCATGGGAATTGCCATCAGACGGCACGCTGCCGGAACATTGGGAGACCGCTCTGACGGACAGCCTAAGCGACCGACATGACAGCCAAACGGATAAGTTCATACATAAAATCCGAATGAACTACCATCGCGCCGGCTGGAACGTGCTGGCGGAAATAACGGCAGCCTCGCAAAGGCAGACGCTGCACCGCCAAAGAGGTACTACCACAGCAGACACCACCCTGCGGAATATGCAGTGGAACGCATCCATGCAAATCAATGGGAAATGGGGCGCAAACGCCATCCGAGCCACTTACAACAGTTATTCCCAACATCCCAATCCTGCGCTACTATTATCGCTGCCCGATCTAAGCAATCCGATGAACATTCATCTGGGCAATAAGGATTTGAAACCCTCTTATACTCACAGTCTGCGCATCCAATGGGACAATCCGAAAGCAGGCTTTTACGCCCAATCCGAATGGCAGCAAGAGTTTAACGGCATCACCTACGCTTCTGTATATGATCCCAAGAGCGGCGGACGCACGTCCTTTCCTATAAATGTATCCGGAAACAAGCTACTGAACGGCACTATGCGCTATACAAAACTACTGCACAAGGTTATTCTGACGCTGCAAGGCGATGGCAGATGGCATAGGCAAGTGGGAATGATTGGAGAAGTAATGGGCAAACCGCTCTCCACAAGCATAACCGATACGTATGGTATAAACGCCAAGCTGGCTTTGAGCTATCAGAGAGATTGGGGCGGTATGATGCTCTCGGCAGACAGACAGTGGGACAAGCATACCAACTCCATACACCACACATCCATCCGCCAGCAGGATTATACACTGGAGGGCAATGCCTTTGCCGAATTGCCTCTGGATCTACAGACGGAAACGCATCTGTATTATGTCCGACAAACGGGCAATCGTTTGGATGGGATGGAACAGAGTCTTCCGGTATGGGACATGTCTGTTTCATGGCGTTTCCTGCGGAAGAAGCAGGCACGCATCACGCTGGCATGGACAGATATATTGCAGGGCAAACGAAACTACAGCCGCCAAGCCTCCTCCACCGGATATCACGAAAACCACTCGCAGCAGGTGGGCAGCTACTTCTTGCTCTCTTTTACCTATCGACTGAATATTCAACAATAATAAAATCAGATAAATAATTGAAAAAGTATTCGATGATGAAATTTTTACTCCGACGATTATCGCTTTGTGTGCTTTGGAGCATGGTCTGTGGTATGGCCTTATACGCCGCACAGCCGTACAAGGTGCAACTGACGGTGCTGGAAAAAGGCACGCGTCTGCCCCTTATTTCCGCTACGGTGACGTTTGCCGACAATGCCGAACTCAAACAACCACACTATGCCATCACGGATCGCTATGGTAAAGTGACGATAGAGATACCCACAGGCAAACCATGCCATTACAAGGTTTCTTATGCCGGATTCATTTCCCAAACCGGGCTGCTGGATGGCAGCCGGCGAAGTCTGACACTATATCTGCAAGAGGATGCTATCGGATTGGAAGATGTGGTGGTAACAGGCTCACGCTCCTCACGGCCTGTAAAGCTATCGCCCATCACCACCCAGGTTATCAGCGGCAAGGCTATGGTGGAGGCAGGCTATGGCAATTTGCAACAAGTGCTGCAACAAGAAACACCGGGGCTGAACATCCAAAAAGTGGGCTTCGGCAATGAAATTAGCATGCAGGGACTGGATGCCCGCCACGTGCTTTTCCTAATGGACGGAGAACGTATGACAGGCGATATGGCAGGCAATCTGGACTATGAGCGGTTTAACCTCCATGCCATAGACCGCATCGAAATAGTCAAAGGAGCCAGCAGCACACTATACGGTTCGCGAGCTTCGGGGGCAGTAATCAATCTGATTACCAAAAAGCCACTGCAACCCCTGATTATAGATGCCGGCGTACGCTATGGGCAGATGAATGAGCGGAATTACAGCAAACCGCATCCCAAAGACTTTCTCTATATGTTCGAAAAGCATGCCGACTATCCCAATCTGCAAGCATGGGTATCGGCAGGAGGGCGCGCCGGAGCAGTGTCTTCGCAGACGGATGTGTGGTATAGCCAGAGTGATGCCTTTTATTTGTATCAGAAAGAAAACGACCGTAAGGTCTATACGCGTGAAGCCAACCCCTTCTTAGACAAAGATATCGTCATCGAGAGCCGTCTGGCACGTCCTCCCATGGGCATAGAGGGTACACAGCACCTATCGGCATCGCAAAAACTCTATTACGAGCCTTCTGACAGATTTCGAATGCAGACCTATGGCACGGCTTTTTGGATGAATCAGTTCGACCTGGTACAGGATTTGGTTTTTACCCAAAGTCGGGATTACACCGTCGGAGCCAAAGCCACATACAGTTTGGATAACTATTTTACGGTAACAGCCAGCCTACACACCGATTTCTACGACCGCTTCAAGCGACACGAACGGCGTGATGAGCAGCGCAAAGTATATAAGAGCCGCATCCTGCAACCACGCCTGACCATCACCAGCAAGTATTTCAAGGGGCACGACCTGATTTTCGGCATCGAGCATTTCACGGATGAATTGACCAGCGACCGCTTTGTCAATCGCAAAATGACCTCGCGTGCACTGAAAGAAACGGAGTATTTCTTGCAAGATGAATGGCAAATCACCCCCCGATGGATGATCTCTTCGGGTATTCGCACCAATTTTTCACGCCAATTCGGATTTATGTGGATGCCCAAAGTGGCAGTGAAATTTTCGCCCAATAAGCAATGGAGTCTGCGTGCCAATTACTCGCGCGGATACCGTTCGCCAAGCATCAAAGAGCTGTTTTTCAATTGGGACCATCTCGGCATGTTTATGATCAAAGGCAATGAATACCTGAAACCGGAAACCAACAACTACGTATCGTTGGGCGCGGAATACTCTAATGACCGCATCTTTATCAACACCACCCTATACGGCAACTTCTTTCGCAAAAAAATAGAAGGAGTGTGGCGCATCTATGACATGCAGTACAATTTCGAATACACCAATCTGGGACATCAAAACCTAATTGGAACCGAGGTTCTCTCCAGATGGAAACTGGGAGCCGGATTTTCACTCAATGCCTCATATTCATACGTTAATGTGAGTCTTCATGACGGCATACGCATCAATTCCACATCACCTCATGCAGCCACAGGAGGATTGGAATATCGTCTCCGACGCTCCAATTATCAACTCACAGGCAGTTTTACCACATCAATTATGGGCAAAAAATCCTTTGACGTACAAGACCGTGTATATGTGGAAAAGGAGGGACGCAGTCGCGATGCTTACTTCCGCTGCATGCTGCCGGCGTATGCACTGTGCAATGTGAGCGTATCGCAGACTTTCTATAACAAAGTGCGCCTTACCGTGGGGGTGGACAATGTATTCAATTACAAACCCACCACACTGGGCGCAGGGCTGACAGCATTTAATATCCCTGCCACCACAGGAGCACGTGCTCACGTGCAATTGGAATTCAAAATCAATGAATTTATTAACCAACTGACCAGAAGAAAATAAAGATGAATGCAAAATTTCTGATAAAAACAGCTGGATATTTGCTGATGATGGGCTTATGCAGCTGCATACACAAGATAGAATATGATGCTCTACCCTTCGATGGCAAGATACTGCCCCGTCCCACCGGATATACATCGGGAGTAACGGATGATTGGCTGTACTTCAATCTGCGCACCGGGCAGGTTTTCAACCGAAAAGCACCCAATCAGGAAATCAAAGAAGGCGAACAACTCACGCGCATAGACTGGGATTTTGCCTTCTGCGGCTATCACATCCGCACCAATAGCGGTACCAGCGGTCCCGGCCGGGGCGGTGCCATAGATTTGGGAGCAGGCGAATATGACCGTTGGCAGACAGTGGCTCAACTGCCGGCTGATGCCCAATGGGTGGTGGACACGCGCGAAATCTATGTAACTTACTCACAGCGAGATTGGGCACACTATCTCTCGGTAAATCACCTGAATTTCGATGATAATCCGTGGTTTGACCCCAATAAAGGCCCTCAACAGAAACGAACGAGTGCCAACCAACTTCTGGAAAACACTATGAGCCTATCCGGACCACCGATGGTGTACACGCCGTCTTATCACACATATGTAATACGGACAGCCGATGGCAAACGGTACTTCAAACTACAAGTGGTCAGCTGGTATAACACCTATACCGAAATCGACGATACGGGCGGACAACTCAGCTACTATATAGACGAACTGAAATAGCCACATCATATCGCAATCCGATAATATGAACTGCCCCCCAAAAGTTATAAAAAACTTTTGGGGGGCAGCTACCTTTCTCTTGGGGAACTATCAGCGGAAAGGGCATTAGGGAGAGGATTGAAGGTAAGTGAATGGAAATGAGAGGGATTTGCACCATATCTCGGTGGTTTGCATAATGAGGTAAAGTGCAGAAGATGTGGATTTGTGCAGAAGTTCCGTTACCAAATCGTTAGCCCATTTTCCGAGTGGTAACGAGGAGGTAGGAGAAGGTAACCGACAGAAGAGTGTTCGGTAACTATCTTTTCTTTCATTATGGTGCTGATGCATTGTGACACAATG